>PLUZ01000174.1 GCA_003162995.1 Methylocapsa sp.
GCGGCGGCGCCTTTTCGCAGCGAGGGTCTTCTTTCCGCGATTATAGCGCAGGATTGAACGAAAACCCGGAATGCCGCGAGATGATCGTCCTCGCCGAAACCGGCGAGATCCTCTAAAGAAAGAGGCGTCAGCGATACCCCGCGCCGGTCTTGTGCGCCTAGAGCCTGATCCCAAAAAGTTGCAGACCTTTTGGAAAAGATCATGCGGCAAAACAAAGACATAGAGGCCATGAGCGATTCGTCTTGAAGCGATCATGGTCTCCTGCGGAAACCGGTGGGAAGGGGGTCGTGGTCATTGGCAAAACCGAAGCGTCCCCGTCTCCGCAGCCGCGAAGCCTTCAATCAGCGTGCGGTTTCGGTCGCGGCGAGTTTCCAGTTCGGATCGCGCGAAGAGGTGTCGCGGACGAACGTCCAGCTGTCGTCGACCTGAACGACGCGATCGGCGCTTCCATCGATCACTTTTCCCGATTGATCGCGGGTCGCAGTGATCATCTGGCTGGTAAAATGGAGTTTGATCTCGGCGGTCTTGGCCGCCAGCGCGGCCTCCTCGATTGCCACATTGTCGATCGAAACAAAGGTTGTGGTGATCTTTTCGCCGCGCTTCTCGCGCTCAGTGAGAGCAGAGTCGAAGCTCTCGAACACGCTTGGGTTAAGAAGATTGCGCAGCACCTCGCGATTGCCTTCAGCGAAGGCGGTGACAATCATTTCATAGGCGGATTTGGCGCCGCCAACGAAAGGCCCGATGGCAAAGTTTGAATCGGCAGCGGCAATGGAATCGAGCCCCGCCCACACTTTCGATCCGGGTTCGGCATAGGGTTTCCACCGGTCGTCCTTATTTGGCGCCACGGCCACCGGAGGTTCGGCCGCTCCGGGCAAAGGGATCACGCGATTAACCGAATCGCGGGCAGGATCGCCGGCCCGCGGTCCGAGGCCGCCAGGCGCACGTCTCGCAAAAGGATTGAACGGCGGTTTTTCGGAACCACTGCGGGTGCCGAGGACGGAGCGCAGCTTCCACACCACGAAAGCGGCGAGGAGCGCGAAAATGATCGTCGTCATATCGAAAGAATCCTGCATCGGAGCGCTAGATGCCTCAACTGGAGCAAGTTGGTCTTGATTGTGCTTTTATCATGCTATTCTATTTGGGAAGCAAAAAGCTTAAGTCCAGTCTTGACGGAGCCTTAATGCTTCGCCTTCGATCGAATGGCCCTTTTATGCGACAACCGCTCGTCCGCCTGCCGGTTCTGTTCGTGCTGTATCTTTCGCTATGGCTGGGCGCCGAACTCGCGGCTTTCGCAGCCGTCGTTCATTTGATCGGCTTTTTCGGCGCCATTGCCGCTTGCATTGTGACGAGCCTTGCCGGTCTTGCGACTTTACGGCGGGTGGGACTATCCGCCGCACTGCGGTTGCGCCGGGCGATGGCTGCGCGCGCAAAGGACCCCAGTGTTTTGTCGAAAGAAGCGGTGCTCGACGGGACTTTGGCCGGGCTCGGGGCGGTGTTGTTGATTCTGCCCGGTTTCGTNNTTGCTGGGATTGGCACTGGCCGCGCCTTCGTTCCGGTTTTGGGCGGCCGACCGGCTCAGGCTTGGCAAGACAGGTCCCGCAGGGAAGGGCCCCCGCGCGGCTCCGGCACTGATCGAACTCGCGCCGCGGGAGTGGTCGCGGCACGAAGGTCAGGGGCCAGTCCCTTGATGGACTTGGCCTTGAGTGGCTGCCTCATGAGGCAGCTCGATCGTCGTGACTCTCGGCGTGGCGGCCCCGGTGGTGGGCGGTGCGCGGGGGTCTGCGCTCGAACACGGCTCGCGCCATGGTAAACAAAGGCGAGACAAGCCGGTTCAAATCCTCCGCGCGTGCGACAAAGCTGCTCCCTCTGGCTAATTCGCGGTCGAGCGCGGCCATTGTCGAGGCGAGGCCGGGATCGTCGTCCTGAAACCAGGTCCGCAGAATCCGCGCCCAGGCCAGCGCAAGGCCTTGCAGTTTGACGGCGCCAACCGCCCCCTCGGAGTCGATGCCCGCGGCTTCCAGCATGAAGCGCATCGAATTGACCACGACACGGTTGAGCGAGGCGGCCGCTAGCGGATCGCGCCGCGCCCAGTCGAAAATGGCTTCGAGGCCAAGCTTATAGGGTGCCAGAGCATCGATACGGCGCATCAAAATGTCGAACAAACGCTCCTTGGGAGGTTCGTCGGCCATTTCATCGCTCCCGGCCGCCTCGAGAACGATGTGATCGATCCTGCGTGAAAAACCCGCGAGCACCGCGCCCTTCGAGGGATAATAGTCGCGGAAGGCGGCGAGAGAGACATTCGCGCGGGATGCGACATCCGAGATCGTGATGTCTTCCCAATTGCGCTCTCCGGCGAGTTCCATGAGCGCGTCGATGATCGCGTTCCGCGGATCCTTGGGCGGCGCCGTTATGGCGGAGGCCGTGGATTGCGGCTCCGCTCCGGGCTTCTCGGTGAGGTGCTCGTCGGCCATCTTCGTCTCCTGCGCCATGAGAGGTTCAAACTTGGGTCTCTTCCCAATCTAGTCCTTGCAACGGCCGCTTCCAAGTGGGGCGCCTTATCTTGCCAGCAAGATTATGGCGGGGCACCAAAATTTATTTGTGCTGCAAGGCCTTGTGCACCTCATTGCAGGATTGTTTGGCATCGACGGACTTGCCGCTTTCTAAAGTGAGCTGGCACTCGGAATTGTTTGACCAGACCATCTCGGCGATACGTTGAGACGCAACATACATGCTGCCGAATTCAGCCGGGAACGAAATGAAATGATTGCCTTGAAGCCGCTCTAAAATTGCCGCGCATTTTTCAAATGCCCTGACGTTTTTTCTCGGCGAAAATGACATCTCTGGCGAGAGGAACAGAACACAGTGTGCGGGGCTGACATCGGTCAAGGCTTCAATCTCTTGGCGTCTCACGTAAGAGAAAATGCCCGGCTTATTCGTCTGAAGCGCGACAAAAGGGTCTTCCTGCGCGGCAGACGGTGAAGGCAGGGCGAGCCCTTGCGCGAACACACTCCCAAAACAGCAAATCAAGCGAAGCAGCGGCATGATCCATTCTCTCCGGATCACGAAACGAATCGCTAACCGGAAAGTTGCCCGGCGCGTTGTTTCGCCGCCTGCACCGCGCGCGCGATCAGGGGAGCAAGACCGTCCGGCGCCATTAGCACCTCAAGGGCGGCGGCGGTCGTTCCGCCGCGCGACGTCACGCTTTCGCGCAATTCGGCCGGCGTGCTTCCGGCGCGCCGGAACAATAATTCGCCGGAGCCCTCGACTGTGGCGCGGGCGAGCCGCGCGGCGACATCCTCCGGCAGGCCCAAATCCGCCCCAGCTTTTGCCAGGCATTCGGAAAGATAGAAGACATAGGCCGGGCCGGACCCCGAGACGGCGGTTGCCGCGTCGATCAAATCCTCGCTCGCGAGCCATTCGACGCCGCCGCTTGCCGCGAGTAAAGCCTCGGCCGCCTCGCGCTGGGCGGGCGTCGCCGCCGCGTTCGCGGCAAGCGCTGTGATGCCGCGTCCGACAGATACGGGGAGATTTGGCATGGCCCGGACAATGGCCCTCGCTTGCGGCAGCTTCGCCGAGAGATTGGCGATCGTCTTGCCGGCTAGGACCGAAACGAGCAGCGTGCCGCGGCTGGCGAAGGAAGCGAGCCCGGCCGCCGCCTCATCGAGACTCTGCGGCTTGATCGCGAGCACGAGAATTTCGGGCGGCCGCGATGGGGCTTGCAGCGCAAAGCCTTGGGCCTGCGCAAGTGCGATGAGGTCCGGCGATGGGTTCGGCTCGATGACGTTGATTTTGCGCGGATCATAGCCTTGGTCGAGCCAGGCCCGCAACAACGCGCCGCCCATCTTGCCGGCTCCGGCGAGGAGGAGGGACTCCTTGAAGTGATCCGCTTCCATGTCAGGCCCGGCCCTGGGTTTCCAGCATGATCGCGCCGAGCGCTTCCTGACCGGTTTTGCCTGCCCAGACGACGAATTGAAAAGCCTGGTAATAGCGTTCGCAGGCGCGCACCGCGCTGGCGAGAACGGTTTGGCACTGATGGCCGTTCAGCTCGGCGCCGCCGGCGAGCAAGATGGCATGCCGGAACATGATCACGCCTTCGTTCGGCCAAATGTCGAAATGTCCGATCCAGAGTTGTTCATTGATGAGCGCGACAAGCGAGGCAAGCTCCATCAGACGCACCGCCGGCACTTTGAGGTCGAAGGCGCAGGCCACGTGCAAGGCTTCCACATCGGCGAGCCAGGTGAAGGCGATATTGTAATCGGTCCAGCCGCCGGAAACCGAGATCGAAATTTCGTCCTGTTCGTCGCGGTCGAAGGACCAATGATTGTGCGCGGCGATTCGCTCGATGATATCGACAGGGTGTTCGGTGCGATCGAGGTCGAGTTGCAAATTCGGCATTCCAGGGCCTCGGATGGATCTTCGGGGAATCGGGAAATGCATCTGCATTTCCAGCGATTGGTTCTAGTTTCTGACGCGCGACTCAAAAGTCATTTTCGGCCAGCGCCAGGTTAAGGAATCACAAGGTGGCGGCCCTTTGCAACTGGCTTTAACCGGGTTGTCCCCCGCTGAGCGGGTCTTGGCTGGAGGACAACGGCCCCGCCGGGTGGGCCGGCCAGTGCCTTTATTTTCGGGGGATAACGGCTTTCCGCCAAACCACGGCGCAAGTTGCGTGTAAGGCGCGAAAGCTATGCATAATGTAATGGAAGGGCGGCGTTTTCCGCCCCCAGCAATTTTTCCGCGGAACGGAATTCCATGTTGACATCCAAGAGCGATCGGCAAAACTCGCCGCAAGCTCAAAGATCAAAATCGCGGCGAGCCATCATGGGGGAGCGTCGATGGCGACGGAATATCGTTTCAAGACGGCGGCGCGGCCTTCCGTGATCTGGATTGGGACGCTGGCAGCCATCGCCCTGTTGGTCGTCCTGTTGCACGAAATCCTGCTGCCGTTCGTGGCCGGGATCGCCCTCGCTTATTTGCTCGCCCCCGTGGTCGACCGGATCGAGCGGCTTGGGGTGAACCGAACCGTGGCCGCGCTTGGCATTGTCGGTGTGTTCATCATCGGTGTCGNNGCGTGCTGGTGCTGGTCATTCCTCTCCTTGGCTCTGAGATCGCCGCGTTCATCGAAAAAGTTCCCGAGTACATCGCGCGATTGCAGGCGTTCGCCAATAATCCAGACCGCCCCTGGTTGCGCAAGCTCATCGGCGAGGGACTGAGCGAAGCCGAGCAATCGGCAGGCCAGATTGCGACCATGGCCGCCGACTGGATCCCCACTTTTCTGCGCTCNNCAGGCCGTGATCTCGATCCTCTCCCTGATGGTGGTGACTCCAATCGTCACCATCTATTTGCTGATGGATTGGAAACATCTGATCGCGTTGATCAACCGGTCAATTCCCACGGCGGAGCGGGAGCCCATATTGGCGCTTGCCGGCGAGATCGATGACACGATC
>PLUZ01000481.1 GCA_003162995.1 Methylocapsa sp.
GGCGAGTGGCGCTTCCCGGCCCCGGCGCTTTCGCGCCCCGGATCGATCTCATCCACTGCAATCATTTTTTCTGCATGCCGGCTGCGGTCCGCCTGCGCGAGCAGCATGCTTGTCCAATCCTTCTCGACACGCATGATCTGCAAGCGCGCCAATATGCGCTGCGCAATCGCGCGCGCTTCAGGCTTCCTCCTTCTGTCCGCTATGAAGACATGCTCGCAATCGAGCTCGATGCTATGCGTCCTGCGGAGCTTTTGCTCCATCTCAACGACGAAGAGGCGGCGGCTTTCAAAGAACTCGTTCCGGACAAGCGGCACGCATTGCTCTATCCCACCATAAAGGCCATGCCGGCCGGGCTAGGGGGCGGCGATCCCATCATTGTCGCGAGCGCCAATTATCCGAATTTTCTTGGACTTTGCTGGTTCTTGCGGGAGGTGTTGCCGCTGGCGCCCGGTGTTCCAGTGCAAATCCTCGGCAATATCGACCGCGAACTTCAATCGCGCGCGCCTGATCTCTATAAGGCGCATGCGGGCCTCTTCCGCGGCAGAGTCGAGGCCAAGGATCTCCATGCCGCTTATCGTGGCGCCTCGGCCGTTCTGCTCCCGGCCACCGCCGGGCACGGGATCTCGATCAAGACCATAGAAGCGCTGTCTTGCGGCGCGCCGCTGATCGCGACGCCGCTCGCATTTCGCGGACTTGGGATCGGCATAACCGGTCTTCCACAGGTGACCGTGACGGAGGACGGCGCCGCTTTCGCAACGGCCCTGCGCCGTGTTTATGCCTATCGCCATTTGCCCGGTGCAGGCCGGCAGCAGGCGGCCACCCGCCGTATCTATGAAGAGCGCTTTGCGTTCGACGCTTATCGCAAATCGCTGTCGGCTATCGTGGAGCAGGTCGCAACGACTTGACTTGGCATTCCTGCACGCAAGTCTTGCGTCAATCCCATTCCACCACGAAATGCTTCGGGAATTGTGTCCCGCCCGTGTCGATTTGGCCGGCATCCCCGGCGGCACGCCGCAGGCCTGGCTTTACGAGAAGCGGTTTAAGGATCGCCGGCAGGACGGCGCGGTTGATGTAGGCGCCGAAACATCCATGCATCCCATATCCCCAAAGAATATAATCGCCCCATGGCCGGTCGGTGCGGAAAGATTCAGGTGCCTCGATTTTCAGACGGTCAAACATGGCGGAAAGATTTGACGCCAGCACCATGGTATCTTTCGGGATCTTTCGGGCACGAAAATTTCCCGCCGCGATCTCGGTGTCGCGCGTAGCACGCCGGAAGATGATTGGGTTGATGGGGTTGAAGCGGAGCGCCTCGAAGACATGCGCGGCAAAGAGCGTGTCGTTGCCGTCATGCGCGGCTTGCTCGGCCGATGCAAAAGCCTCGGGCCGGTCGAGCAATTGGTCGAGCGCCTGCACGGCCGCCCTGGAGATCGTGGGGATCGCGCCGATCACGAGCCCGATGAGATTGTTGCGAATGCCGGGATCGTCCATCCCAGGCAAGCCAGCCGCTTGCATGACAAGGCAGCGTCCGATCACATCGTCCTTCGTTTCGCCTGACGTCTTGCGTTTGGCGATGGCTGCATCGAGGACGGAGCGGCAGGCGGCCGCGGCGTCGAGCGCGTCATGCTCTAGCGCCGGATCGCCCTGGATATCTGTGAAAAGATAGCGGAACATGAGTGTTGCCCACTCCATGAGATCGCTATCGGGGGCGCCGGTGACGCCGAAATAATCGGTGACGATCGCCGCCGGCACGGGGAGACTGAGCTCCGGCGGCATATCGATGCGGCCGGCCTTTCCGGCGACAAGCTTTGCCGCCAATTGGCGTGCGAGCGGCTCGACGATCACGGCGACGTCCTCACGCCGTACCGCAAGACGCATATTGGAGACATCGCGCGTGTAAAGCGCCGTGTCCTGCATCCCAAGAAAGAAATTCTCGCCTCCCGTGATTGCCCGCATCCGGGGTTCGTAGACAACCTCGAAATCCGCGTTTCGATCGAGCACTTCAATCACGTCATCGTGGCGCGTCACCAGCGCCGTGCCCGTATTTGGATAGGTGGTGATGAACTTCTTAGAGAAGACCGGAGAATTGGGCAGGAAGGCGCGAAGCAGCCGGAAGCCGAGCCTCTGGGTCAGCGGCTCCTGGAGCGCGGCCGCGGTCTTCTCCTTGAGGCCAGAGCCCGGAGCTGAAAGCACCGCCATTGGGATCTGATATAAGGCGGCGAGTCCCTCGGCAATGATGCGCAGGCGCACAACCGCAACCGTGACGAAAATCGGCACTCGCATCGCTCATTCCTTCCCGTCGTTTTACGTGGGGTCGACCACGCCCATGCCGATCATACGCAAGGCGGTCATGCTCGGCACGAAGAAATATTCGCCGCCGCGAGTCTCGACGAATTGCGGAAGGCCATCGGCGATAAAGGGAGGATGGCCGGATGCCGGATCGGCTGGGATCACGAATTTGGCCTTGGGGGCAGGTTCTTTGCCGGTGCCGTCCGAATGGTTGCCGACGATCGGGCAGGTGTCGCTGCCCGCCCGCGAATCGAGGCCATAGTTGATCCATTGCTGTTGCACGAATTCGTACTGCCGGAACAGGTTCGCGCAGACAATCAGCATCACGATTCCGTGCTCATCTGAGTCCGTTGTGCCCACCGGAGAATCGCCATAGGGCAGGCCGCGCCGCAGGATACGGCGGCGATTGTTCAAAACCGACCCATCCTCGGGGGTCGGGGCCATCATATCGCGCGTATTGACTCGCCGCATATGAGCCGTGAGCGGACATTTGGTGCCTTCCGGATCGTCATGATATGAGAAATTCGAGAGAGCTGCCTCGCGGGCTGCCGCGCCCGCTGGATCAACCGCCGGGTCGACAGCCTTATATGTATCGTTGAACTTACGCCACTCGTCGGCTGTCGGCGCGAGCGAAAGAGGCACCCCGTCCGACCAGCGGCCAGCCATCTTCGCCATCACGGTCTCGCGCGCGTCGTCGTGGCTTTGAATGCCGGTGACGGCGCCGAACTGCGCCGCGGTCTTATCCAGAAAATTTTTGAACGAGGCGACGTTCTCATGCAGCTTGCGATAGGCCATGAAAGTGCCGTTGCGGCTGAAATCAAGAGGCATTGTGGCGTCTGGGGTCTCCTGCGCCTCGTCGGGATAGCCGAGCAGAAATTCGCCCGTCGCGAGCGGCCGCCAATTGCCCTTGCCGTCGAGTGCGCCGCTGCCTACGGCCAGCGCCTGCTCGTCGCCATTGGGATATTGACCCTCGAAAACCGGATCGCTAATCCCATCGGTGAAGCCGAAATGCTCCTTCGGCGTCGGTATGTATTTGCCATTCTCCTGTACAAGAATGGCGCTTAGATCCTGATACTCGATCGGTGGCTCTTGTCCCGGCAGATTGTGTCCGGCAACTAGAGTTATGCCGCCGTTTTTCTGGGCGAGCTTCTTGATCTCCGAGGTTTTCTCGGCGAGCGCTGGGACAGCCGCTCCAGTCAGCGGATCCATTTGCGCATTGAGCGTGACAAGGATATGGACCGTATTCTCATTCGGGCCGTAGCTGTCCCCGCTCTTGATCCACACTTCGTCCCAGCGATCTTTCCAGCCTTTGCGAAAATCATCACCGAGCATAGGGGCGCGTTTGACCATGCCGTCGATGAATTCGTCTGGCATCCCACGCAGAGTGCGCGTCGGAATACCGAGGGCCAGCAGACCATACCATGTGAAGGCGATATTAATCGCCACTTCGGGAGGCTGCGCCGATGGACAATGCAACGCGGTGGTGATCTTCGGCAGCAATCCGGTCACGAATTTGCGTCCCGCATCCGCATTGTCGTTATCAATGTGGAAGAGCATGAAGCGGCCTTTGAGAAAGCCCTGCTTTGCATAGGGAATGAGGATATTGCCTTGAATATCGGCGAGATCGAGTTCGACGGCCATATTGAGCCTCTAGATGCCGATGATGCCCGGCTTTTGAGTTTGCCTGTAATTCGGGTCCGGCCGATCGTTGATGATCACGCCGAGATTATCTGGTTGATTTTCGGCGACGAAGTCCCCGAAGGCGGCGTGGAATTTCTGCGCCGACGCTGGGTCCGCTGCCAGCATCTGCTTGTCGATCGCGAAGCGGGCGAAGGTCCGCTGCAGATGGAGGCCCTTGAGAACGGCCGGAAGATTCGAGTCTGGTGCCGCCGGAAATGGCTTCGCGCCCGCCGCCAAGATGCTCGCATAGGCCATCCAGAGGCCGCCGGCGAGCACCGCCGCGCCGAGGAGCATCACAATCAAGCCCGACATCCCCGACATAAAACAAAAGATGATAAGACCCAACACAATCACTACGGCGCCGGCGCCGGCCGGTATGAGATTTTTGTCGACGGGCCATACCGGAAGGCTTTTCACCGTCGCATCGAGATCGACGTAATAATCGTTGAAGGGCATCGTCGTTTCGATCTGGCAACGCGCTATATATTTCGCGAAAGACGCCTCGTCATTCACGCCGTCGAAGCCCACGCAATGGGTGAAGATCTCGCGCAATTCCGCTTCCATCGTGTTCCACAGAGTTGCGAGGTAAGAGTCGCGCTGCGAATCGGCGCCGCTCTCGGCGTCGAAATCCACGGAAAAAAGCAGAAACGGGCAGCTCAGATGATCCTGTGGTTGCGCGACCACGAGATTGATCTTCACCTTGCTCAAGGCATTCTGGAGTGCCAGGCCAAGGGAATTTTGCGTCACGCGCCCATTGTAGGCGACATCATCGATGACGACGAAGCGGGCGAAATGGTTGCGCGTGTTCCGCGCGAACGGGCTTTGGCCGTCGCAGCAGGCGGGCGTCTGCTGGGCGGGCGGCAGCATGGCGAGCCTTTTGCGCAGCGCATGAACCGGTGACGTGAATGGGGATCCGGCCGGAATCGGATCGGTTTTGACGGGGACGAGAACCGTCAGGAAATAGTGTCCGCCATCAAATGTTGGCATGAACGGCTCCTTGGCGAGACGGCAGGGTCAGAGAAGCGCTTGGGCGGCGTCACGCTGGTCCGTGACGTAAGCATTGCGGTTTTTGTCGGCGTTCTCCGTGTCGTTGCTGGCGACCGGCGCATATCCTTGGTAGCCGAGCTCGTTCTGCAGCTTGCACAGTTCGGCGATATAGGCCTTTTGGAAATCTTCGGGCGTCAGGGTCTTATGCTGCCCGGCGAGAGCGAGAATGGCGCGCCGGATGCGCAACGCTGATTTGATGTCGCGTTGTGCCGCACCCGGTGTCGCATTGTAGTAGTAATCCGTGTCGATTTGATTCGCCCGGATATAATCCTTGAAGGGTGTGATGGGGATCGAGTGCGGATATCGCGTGCTCGTAAACCAGAACAAGTCGAGGCCGCTTGGAATCCCGTCCGAAAAGGCGTCGATATATTGGTCCCAGGTACCGTTAAAATTGCTGCAAAACAACATATAATCGTTTTGCAGCGTTTGCTTGCCCTGGCCGAGGTCCGGCCATTGATCCCTTTTGATGATTACCCATCGCGCGAAATGGATGATCGAAAGGCCAAGCAGCCCTGCCAAGCCGGAGGGAAGCGCGCGTGACGCCATGAAAATCGTCCGCTGGAACCAAGTCTTGTAGGGCCGCATAGGCGTGACGGCGTTCATGCCGTAAGCTTTGCCCGCAACGTTGGACATGTTCCCCCTCCAAATATTTGCGATTGGTGCAAATATTTTTTTTCGGCCCCCAAAAGCGGATATTCAAATAGTGAATTATTTTTTTATATTATGCCTCTTTTTTGTAGCCCTTGGCAAGGCTTGGCTGTGGCCATTGTCGGTAGCAGACGATATG
>PLUZ01000088.1:0-684 GCA_003162995.1 Methylocapsa sp.
GTGACGGCGTTGGCATAGACAGTTTTTGCCATGCCGATTCCCCACATGGAAGCCTGGACGACAGCGGCCTGGCCGGTGGAGAAACCCGAGCTCAACGGGAACATCATAATGGCGCCAAACCCCAGTCTCACGACGAAGAGCGACGTCATGGCGTTCGTAAGAATCTGTGAAGACTCCGCGACGCGGTGAATGTTGATGATNNGTCGATGGTTGGGTGCCGCCGCCTCCCTGACACGTATTTCCGTTGATCGGAAAGACGCTTGTGATCACCTGCGCCACCCAGTCAGTGCCGGGGTCGAGAGCGGCCCAACTTATATTGAAACCGGTGTTATTCGCGGTTTGCGCCAGGGCGGGGCTGGCGAGGGCGATGAGAATCAAGATGGTAAAAAAAGGGAGGTGACGTGGCATGACATCCTCGCGGAACGGTGAGGCGTGAGGATGTCATACTGTCGCGCGAATGAGTTATGGGCTTGCGCTGGGGGAGGGGCTGGATTCGGCGCGGGCTTCGTAGCCAAGGGCGTTGCGGACCTTGTTGATGATGGCCTCTACGATCTCCCGGGCTTTCTCGGCAAGGTTCTCGAGGGCGGAGCCCTTTTCTCTGCCGGGGATATTCGAAGCGGTCTCGCCAATCTCGGCATCGAGCTTTTCGAAGTGGGCTGTCCACTCCTTTGCATTAGGCTGGTT
>PLUZ01000088.1:689-1426 GCA_003162995.1 Methylocapsa sp.
CGCATTTCCGCGAGAACCTGTTGTATTCCACCTCGAGTTGTCGAAGCGGCATCCTGGATGCGGTTGAGGATTGATGCGCCTGGCCCTTCGCTGAATGTGTTTAGTGCGTCGAGGGCGGTGCGGGCAGATTGATCGGCAGCGTACAGCTTCGCTTCGTCGCGTCTTGGGTCCATCCGGCTGGCTTCGAAGGCAGCGAAGCGTTGCTCCATATTCGCCTGTGGTGCTTGCTCAGACTTTCGCGACGTGGCGTCGGCTTGGGTCGCTTCTTGCGAAGACTGTTGTGTCTTGGGTTTGTTCTGCTGCGGAGTCATCGCGTCGCGGACTTTGCCGAGCACATTGCCAACGACACCGCCGAGCGCGAGACGATTTTGATATAACATGAGTTTCGGGGGATCGGGAGTGTCCTCCTTTTTGTCCGTTTGAGTTGGAGAAGCCGGGGCTGAAGGGAGTTCCGCGCGCTGAGCTGGCCTCTGTTCAATTGACGTTTTCACTGTGGTGGGCGGCTGCGCCGCCGTCACGCCCGCCCCGGCGGGGGGCGGTGCTGTGGGAAGGCGCACTGAGACGGGTGAAACGGACGGGCTTTGGGGAGAAGACTCGGCGCGGCCGGGGGAGACCTGCGCCCGTCCATTGCCGGTAGGGGTCGAGGGTGTCCCGTCGAACGCCGCCATTTGCTCCTGAGCCGTGGAAAGAGCCGCGCGGGGGATCGGTTGCGGTACAGCGGGTGCGGGGGCTCTGGC
>PLUZ01000088.1:1431-3764 GCA_003162995.1 Methylocapsa sp.
ATTCTGGTTGGGTTGTGCAGCAACCTCTGCCGCCTTAACGCGCAATTGTGTCACAAGATCCCGGTCGGCAAGAGTCGGGGTGAGGAGAAGCAGGCTCTGCATCTGTTTGTTTTTGAGCCCCGGACTTGTGGCTGCGAGGCCGGAGAGTTCGTCGCGTAAAGAGGGGTCGACAGGGAGCGGGCCGTAGTGTTTTTCGACGTCTTCGAGGGTGTAGGCAAGCGCTGTTTTGAAATGGGGGCTGTTGGTGCGATCAGGCTGGGACGCTGAATGGGAAAGAGAATCGATGGCGCCCGCAAGCTGCGGCGCGGTCTCTTTTATCTGAGGCTGGAGGCGTTCAAGTCTTTGGAGGAGTTCGGAGAGCGGGCTGTCAGGGAGTGGCCCGGNNGGGAGGAGGCCACCATGCCATCTTGCGCGGCCGCTGCAGTTTCACGCGGTTCGTCGTGGTGGGGATCGGCGATCCGGGGGCCGTCTGTGCGCTCCGCGGTCGCGGGGTCTGGTAAATCCTGATGCGGGCGTTCTGANNTATTAGTTTGCCATGTTCGGAGTTGGGAGTTCGACGACCGGCTGGAAATTGTGGTCGGTGTCGGCGGCCAAATGGGTTGCGTTGACGGCGGCGTTTTTGATCGCAACGCGATAGTGTTCGAGAAGCAAATAGTTGGTCACCGCGAGTTCATTGGCAATCTCGCGTTGGACCGCCGCAGGCGTCATGGTTTGGAGCTGCGCGCTCCAATTGACGTCGCTATAGCGGCGGTGGACATCGAGTTGCAGGGCCTGGAACCAGGAGCCTGTAGTGACGGGAGTGAGACCCTCATTCTGCATTTGTTGTTGTTGCGCGGCGTTGAGGGGCACGGATGGTGACTGTGAGGCGAGCGCGTCATTGAGGACACTGCGCGCCAAAGACATGCGGGCTTCATATTCTCGACGGCGGACACTGGCCTCCCTGCCGATCAAGGACGTCATTTGGTTGCCACGCAGCGCGGCGGGGACAATTGGCTGAGAGAGGTTTGTGACATAGTCGTTTGCCGCGTTGACGCCATCCTGCCCATCATAAGTTCCGGTGCCGAAAAGGCTGGAGGCGCGCTGATCGGCATTGGGACGTTGGGATGTGCTGCAAAGGCCTGCGGCGGCCTCGTCGGCTGAACAATAGCGTGCGAGATGAAGCTGGTTGATGGCCTCGATCGCCTGGGAAGATCCGTAATAGGCGGGTTGTCCTTGGAGCGCTTCACCTCGCTGGTCGCCGACGCCTTGGATGGAGGTCGCGACTTTCCAGGACTGGCCCGCACCGACGGTGATCGTTGTGCCGTTGTCGATATGGGCGCAATGCTGTGAGTTTACGACATGTTCGTCACGGATTGCGGCGTTGCGGAAGTCGCGCTGCACCCGGGTCATGGAGAGGTTGGTCGCATCTGCAATCTGCTGTTGGGCGCTGACCTGGGCCTTGGAGTAATTGGCGTTTTGGGTAAAGCCCTGTGTGAGAAGGAGTGCCAGAGGCCCATTGGCGCCGAGTTGACCGGTGATCGCGGTCAGGGTGTTGCTCATGGTGTTCTGGATCGCTTGCATGGTCTGCGAAATGGCGATGCTTAAATAGTCGGTAACCGGCATTCCTGCCGCTTGCGAAAGCGCGGGGCCTGCACCGAAAACCGCGGCGCCGAGGAGAGCGCCAAGCGTGGTGGATGTTAGAAGAGAGGCTCTGTTCATGGGGGTGCTCCTCACCAAAGACCCATAGTGGTGGGCAGGGTGTATCCGGTCGGCGCGCGGCCTGTACCGGTGACAGAGAGACGGCCGCTGTTGTTGGTGCCGACACCGATGTAGCCGATTGGAGGGCCGCCGCCGCCGAAACTGAGCTTCGGACAGGAAAGGCCGCCGCCAAGACCATTGAAGGTGCCAAGGTTGAAGCCGGTCAGCGTGATGCCGCATTGCTTATTGCCGAGCGCCTGTTGCCAGGCGGACGTAAGTGCGGTGCAAATTTGTCCGACGATCGCGTTGAGGAGCTGGGTCGGGTCGAGGAGATTGGTGATCACATTCAGGCCGACGCCTTTAAAGAAATTATCAAGACAGGTCAGGGATTTGATCGTTTGCGGCGGGGCGATGTTTTGGTCGTCGGCCGCGATGCGCGCGGAGACGGCGTTGGCGGCTGTTTGATAGAGCGAGCTGCAGGCCGCGCTTCCCGTGGTGGTTTGGGCGCTTGAGGCGTAGGGGACGGCGGTGACCAGGAGAGCGACGAGGATAAGAGGTTTGGTGCGCATCAGATGACCTTTCGCGCGGCTTTGCGTTGGCGGCTCAAGCTTGTGCAGGTAACGAGCGTGTCCATACGTTCGCTGGCCATCATGCGA
>PLUZ01000088.1:3825-3998 GCA_003162995.1 Methylocapsa sp.
AGCGAGAACGGATTGAAAAGTGGTGCGTGCGGGATCGGTTTGAAGGCGCTTGGATAAGTGGCGCGGGCTTCGGGCCTCTGCGTCGTCGAGGGCGATGCCAAGAGCAACCAAAGCGGTTTCCACGCTTGGCTCCAATTCGGCGCGGCGAAGCGCGTCGGGGAGATCACTTATTG
>PLUZ01000256.1 GCA_003162995.1 Methylocapsa sp.
CATCACGACAAAGCGCGGTTGCACCTTTGTGCGGAACGCTTGTCGGCTTATGGACACAAACTCCTTCGGCATTTTGATAATATCCATATTTACAAGCTGATGGCACATATTGCGCTTGTGATAGCGCTGGTGTTGAAGCGGGCAACAGAGCCGCCGCTGCGATCGCAACGAATGTTTTCCTCATTTTGTTGGCCTCTTCTTTCTGGCATCGAGCCAATCCACCAAAATCTTTTCAACGAGAGACGACAGCGACCGCACTTCCTGCTTTGCGGCTTTCTTGATTGCGGCCTTTACGGGGGGTTCCACTCGGGCGCCCAATGGTATTTTCGCCATGTCTACTTTCCAGAGATGTCGACAATACATCTACATTATGTATACATATTGTAACGCCTAACACAAGTGACGCGAAATTTCAACGGAGGCAACGCGATGACAGCAAAAACCGGCGGATTGGCCCGGACACAGCCAACAATTTTCGGCGTGCCGAGCCTGGAGACCGCGCGGGCGATTGATGACAGCGATAAGGCCGCCGGCCTGCAAGCGGCGCACTATCGGCTCTACCCCCGCATGCGTGAGCTTGAGCAACAGTTTGACGCCAAGGCGAGCGAGCCGCTGGCCGCGTTCGCCGCGGCGTGCGGAGAGATCATCGGCCGCGGAGAGCAAGTCTAGATTGCCGCAAAGCACGCGATATGCTGGACGGCACCCTAGCGGCTCTCCGGACGCTGCGCTCATCGCGCGATAGTTTGCGGGAGGGTTTAAGGTTCGCCAAAATTAGCGCCAGCAATGAGTGTCTTGATAGGACTCCCAATAGGTTTTGGCACAAGCTTGCTCAAAAAGTTCATGGTTTGATGCAATGAAACAAGAGGCGCTCGCTGGGGCCTTTCCCCGCCCGCAGGGCTCGCAGCGGCGGCCGCTGGCTGGCCTCGGCGCCCTGGCGGTTTTGGATCGCCGCCGAGCCCTTCGTGACCGTTCTGGGCGCATATTGGCCAAATCTTGGACACGCGGCTGGATGCGTGAGGGAGGAAATGCAAAATAAAAAGCCCCTGGTCCGGTGTCCAGGTCCAGACCAAGGGCACGAGTCACACGCTTGGGGAGGAATCCAAGTCNNTTGATCTTAAGAAGAAAAGGGCGGCGCATAGGCGCGCCGCCGAAGTATAGAGCGGGAAGGAATATTTGCTCTGCCGCCTAAACAGATGATTCCAACAGATGGTTCCATAGGGTTACACAATATCGGTGCGCAAACGCATATGGACCAAAGCAAAGGGTAAAGAGCGGCGGGGAGCGCGGGGCGAACGCGGCAAATAAAACCCCCGATCTGACGAACTGGAGCCAGACCAGGGGCCGCCACATCGAGCCACGCCCGAGCGGCTACCCACCAGGCGTCCCTCCCCAAGCCCGCCGGAGGGATCTATTCGCAGAAGGGGGAAATCCTGCAGTGCAAGACATCGCTCGCGGGCTTCAAAGGTTCCAGCTGGGCCGCACAAAAACAGCCATGATTTGTCAGTGGCAGCACTCTTGCCCCAAACACCGCCCGGTGAGAAAATGGAGTAGCGCCACGGGGAGGAACGTTTGAAAAATCGACTTATCGCGTTTGTCACGATCTATGTGGTAATCGCGGTGCTCCTCGGCCTAATCGTATGGCTCACGATGGGCAACGTTATTTTCGAGTTTTTGTTCGACGTGTTCGGGGAGATGTTTCGATATGTAAGCTTTCACCAGCGATGATATAGCGTGCCGCTTCCGAGCGAAGATTGGTGCCCTTTTTCGTATGGCTAAAGAAGGCAGCCCTAAGCTGACAAAACCCGCTAGAACAAGGGGGAGACTAGCATAAGGTGAACGTAAACAGGAGGGCCGCTGCCATATTTGCAGCGATATGGATAGTTTGTGGTATTGTTGATGCGGGTATCCTGAACGCTCATTTACGGAAGGGATTTTCTGAGCTCTGCAATTCAAGAGAAGCGAACTCACAGCAGGCCTTTTCATTGGGCTGGGGCCTCTTTAGCGGCCCGCTAGGGCTAAGCTATACTCTATTATTCACTTCTTTCTACAATGACGGCTGGACACTGACGGGGGCCCAACACTGCGGGAATCCAAAATGACTCCGTGTTGTCCGCACCGCCAGCGACGGAGAGCGCGAGCTTTCTATGATGCGTTGGGGCTTCTCATGAACAAGACGTTATGTTCGGTGCTAGGGATTCAATGGCGTCAAATTTCAAATCTGGACAGGAACCACGCTGTATAAACGTCCAGGGAAAGCCGCTAGCAGCTTTGGCCACACGCCCGCTTGTAAACTCTCACCTGCGCCAACCCTAGCGTCTGGGCACCGCTGCTTTTTGCTAGCCTCGGCTCACAGCGCTGCGTCATCTGTTTCGCCGGTCCGGATTCGTATAGCATGGTCGATGCCCTCGACGAATATTTTGCCGTCACCGATCTGGCCGGTGCGTGCCGACCTCGCGATCGCTTCGACGACCCTTTCAACGAGGCTGGCCGGGACCACGACCTCAAGCTTGACCTTTGGAAGAAAGGTCGCCGCATATTCGGTGCCACGGTAGATCTCGGTATGTCCCTTCTGATTCCCGTATCCTTCGACCTCGGTAATTGTCATGCCTTTGACGCCAACCTCCATCAGCGCGGCCCGCACTTCTTGGAGCTTGAATGGCTTGATGATGGCGATGATACGTCTCATGGGATTATTGCCAGATGTCGTTTCGGTGAAAGTGGCGCATCAGGAATCATCCCTCGCG
>PLUZ01000030.1 GCA_003162995.1 Methylocapsa sp.
CGTCGTCGAGCATGGCCTCCGCGGCGGCGTTCGCGCGAACTACTCTGCCCGAGGCATCGACTAGCAAAGCGCCTTCTTGCAGGCTCTCTAGTCGTTCCATCGTGGCGACCTGCTCGAGCTCCAGTTCCCCGAGCCGTCGACTTATTCGCACAGCCCGGCTGAGGTGCCGCACCGCGACTTCGAAAATATGCATCTGCTGTGTGGTTAGGAATTCCTTGTCGGGTGCATTGGAAAAGAAAATCAGGGCTGAAAACTGATCTTCGACCAGCAAATTGGCGCCCGCCGCNNTCTCGCGGCATGAGGCTATCAAGGGTATAGATTTCGCCCGTGGGATGAAGAGAAACTCGCGCCAGAATCGGGAACGCCCAATATTTCTGCCAAGAGGCGAGCAAATCGGGATCAAGCCGCGGCGCGAACGTTGAGACGACATTGGCGCGCCGATCCACCGACAGCATTGCAATCTGTGCCGCCCCCACGGCGTCGGCAAGCGCTACCAAAACGCTCGGCCAAAAATCGCTGTCGAGCGCCGCTTCGTAGATCAAATTGATCAGAATAATGAGCTCTTTGTGTCGGCTCATGGTACGGCCTAGCGGCTCGAAGCGCTCCACAATGCTCTAGCTCGCGGATCGCGACCCATGGCCGCTCCCTATTTTTTTGAGGAAAAGCGAGGTAATATCAAACCGAGGCTAGGACGCAACATTACATGCCCCTTTGCGGTCCGTAAAGCAGTCAAACCTGCAGGTTATCCGGCATTCACCAGTTGGGCCTAGCCCTGTGTTTCTCGCGTGCCGCCAGCTTTCCTCACTAACGCAGGCACCATGTCCGGTTGGGGTCAAAATAAGAAAAGCTCGCAACGAGCATATGTTTTCCGCTCTTGTTTCGATAGCGCACATGTGTCGAGGCAACATCGCCACCAACGCAACTGCTATAGCTGTTCCAAGCGTAAGATAGGCGGTTGCCGCTTTCCCCGAATTTCCGATTTCTGCTTGACCTAGCGTTCGCTGTCGTTTGCTTACGTTCAGCGACGTTTATCGGGCAAGAGTTGGGCACGAAGCCGCGGCCAGCTGATATTCCACTCGCAACTCATTGATTTTATTGGCGCGCCCAAGGGGAATCGAACCCCTGTTTTCGCCGTGAAAGGGCTGAAACTAGCTTCACTTAGCTTCATAGAGCTTCCATAACCAGTTGAAATTACGTGCGTAGCCTATCCACAGCTTTCTGTTTGTATATTGGACTCTTTGACGCTATATTGGACAAATATCGGACAGTCAAGGTTTTCGCCATGTCAAAGACCGTTAGAGAACGCACAATGGACAGCGCGGCGGCGCGGGCCAAGCTCAAGGCTTCCGGAAAGCCATATTGGCGGTGTATCGATCCAGGGATGCATCTTGGTTATCGCAAGGGCTTAAGTGGCGGGAAATGGGTTCTGCGCCGCTATCTCGGGGACGAAAAATATATTGTGGAAACGATCGGGGCGGCCGATGACCATTCCCCGGCTGACGGCGACACCGTCCTTGATTTTTTCCAAGCGCAACGCCGGGCTCGCGACATCACGGCAAAAGCCAAGACGCCCGCCTCACCGCAAGGGCCGCTGACGGTCGAGGCGGCACTAGATGCTTATTTCGAACGCCTGGAGCACGAAGGGAGCAAGTCCCTTGCCGACGCTCGCGGCCGAGCCAAGCTTCACATCCTGCCAAAGCTTGGGAATATTTCGGTCACTGACCTGACCAGAGACAGACTCTCAAAATGGCTTACGGGGCTCGCTGGCAAGCACGATGACGACGACGTCATCCGCGGCCGCCGTGCCTCGGCCAACCGAGTCCTAACCATCCTGCGGGCCGCGCTTAACCAGGCATTTCGTGATAGCAAGATCAATACCGATGTCGCGTGGCGTACAGTCAAACCTTTTCGGGAGGTCGACGCACCTCGCCTGCGATACTTCACCAAGGATGAAGTCCGGCGGCTGATTAATGCTGCCCAAGGCGATTTCAGGAATCTGGTCAAGGCGGCACTTTTCACTGGATGCAAATATGGCGAGCTCACCCGCCTTCGCTCTGGCGATTTCAATCCCGACTCTGGAACTGTGTTTGTTGGGCAATCGAAAAGCGGCAAGGCCCGGCATGTTGTCTTGACCGACGAGGGTCGCAGATTTTTTGAAACCCTAGTCGCCGGCCAGCCTAGCAACGCCCTCATGCTTATCCGCGCGGACGGTGCAGCGTGGGGTGCCAGTCAGCAAATCAGGCCCATGGTCGACGCGCGCCAGGCCGCAAGCATCGACGATGGAAGCTTCCATATTTTAAGACACACGGCGGCAAGCCATCTCGTTATGAGCGGTGTCCCGTTGAATGTCGTGGCACACAATCTTGGCCATGCTGACACGCGGATGACGGAAAAACATTACGCCCATCTTGCGCCGTCCTATGTCGCTGAGACGATTCGGAAATTCGCGCCGACGTTCGGGACGACGGATGACAGCAACATTGTTTCAATTAGGGGTTAGTTATGGAAGAGAAAATCATTGAAATGCCAGTGAGTACTTTAGTTGACGCCGCGAATTTTATCCTTGCGATGGCGGACGGCTCATTGAAATTCGTCGGCCTGACCGAAGAGGACCGCGCGGCCGTTGAGCACGGGGTTGGCCAGGTTAACCGAGGGCTCGCCATTGCGCTGTCCGGCGACCCGGATCCTGTTAATCAGCAAGAGGCAGCGAGGTTGCTTATGTTGGGGGGCTTTCGAGTCGGTGAGCGGTGCGCGGTGTCGGCCAGCGAAGCAAAATATTGGGAACTCAAGAAACGCGGCGGCCCGAAGCGGCCCGGCAAGCGTAGTAAAAAAATGCGGGTGATTAATGACTATCTCCGCCTGTGTCTGCCAGAGATCATGCGGGCAAACCCCGCCTTCTCACCGAAAGAGATAGCCGAAGAGATTATCCTCGACGGGAATCGCCCCACATCGATGTCAAAAGATGTCGAGTACCTGACCAAGGTAGTCCGGAAGGAAATAAACGCGCTGAAGGCCGAGGGCAAAGGAAAATCACTTAGGCTTGTCCACGGTTAAGGACACGAAGTACTTATAGACTGCTACGAAGTACTTCAAAACCTAGCCTTTCAGTAAAACCGGGAGCAAGTTCAATCCACGCTAAGCAACACATTGGAGCGTGGAATGACCTCGGAACAAACAGACGCATTATCGATTGTTGAATTTTGCCGCCGCAATGGAATTTCGACGGCGCTCTATTTCAAGATCAACAGGGAAGGGTTAGGCCCGCGTTTAATGCGCGTTGGGCGCCGTACTCTCATTACTCGAGAAGCGGCAGAGGAATGGCGCCGGGAGCGGGAAGCCGCATCCGCACAGCCTCATGTCCCGGAGGCTGTGTGACCTATGTTTCCAAAAGAAAATGGGGCGCCTGCGTTGCGACCGCAGGGCCCCGATAGGACTAAGCTCAACGCTGCTAAATCTATCGAACTAAGCCCCGCATCGCAAGCGGAAAGTCGCCCATCGGCAGCCGTTTTCGAGACCGCGTCCGCGGTGTCTATGGACGAAGGCGCCATCCATGTCAGTATGGCCTGGCATTATTGTGAAAGCGCTTTGCTGTACGCCAATATCGGCGACGCGAGGGGATATCTGTATGCCATCAGCAGCCTCGTCGCGAGCGCCATTCGCGCCGGCGACGAAGCCGTCCAGCTGCGCAAAATACGCGCTGATTTTCGATCTGCGGAAGCCGAGCGGGGCAGCGCGGCCGCGCAACAGGAGGGCGCGCCATGAGCATCCATTGCATCTGTGGCATCGATCCCGGCATTTCTGGTGCCGTCGCCTTCTATTTTCCGGCATCGCCGGATCACGTTACAGCCGAAGACTTGCCCATTGCGGCCGGCGCGATCGATTGCGCTACATTGGCCGCGCGCATCGTCCAAATGGCGCCCGACGTTGCGATCGTCGAGAGGGTAGGCGCCATGCCAAAACAAGGCATTGCAAGCACGTTCAAGTTTGGAACGAGCTACGGCTGCTTGCTTGGCGTTCTCGGCGCCTTGCAAATCCGAACTGTTCTCGTAACGCCCCAGATCTGGAAACGCCACTTTCGCTTAGATTCCGACAAGGAGAAGAGCCGCGCGCTGGCGCTGCGCACGTTCGCTAAAACGCCGGAGCCATTCGGACGAAAGAGAGACGACGGGCGGGCAGAAGCATCGTTGCTCGCCCTCTATGGCGCCTCCATCGAAGGGAGGCAGCCATGAGCGATCACGCCGCGATATGGCGGCTCATCGATCGCGTCCGCGACCGGTCTTATGACCTGTTCACCATCCCCGAAAAAAAGCGGCTTCACGATCTTGTCGTGCGCTTCAAGGCCAATGGCACGATTTCGCCAGATAACCTGGAATGGCTCAAACACGCCGATGAGAATTTGCAAGGCATCGCCTCTTTCTCCGCAACCTTCCGCCGGCGGAAGGGAGGTGCGCGATGAACGGCCCGCTCGACCCACTCAGCGGCATCAGCTTGGAATGGGCCGATCAGTCGCCGCAACCAAAAGCGCGCAAGGGCCATGGATATGACCAGGCATCATTGGGCGCCGGCGTCACCGTCGATGATTTCAACGCCTATATGCCGACGCATTCGTACATTTTCACGCCGTCGCGGGAAATGTGGCCAGCCAGCAGCGTCAATGCGCGGATTCCACCGCTCCTCGACGGAAATGGGAAGCCAATATCTGCTAGCGCATGGCTAGACCGGAATAGTCCAGTAGAACAGATGACTTGGGCGCCAGGCAAGCCAATGCTGATTAAAAACCGGCTGATTTCGGATGGCGGATGGATCGAGCGAAATGGTGTGACATGCTTCAATCTGTATCGGCCGCCGGTAATCGAACTCGGGAATGCAACCGCTGCAGCGCCATGGACCGATCATGTCCACCATGTCTTCCCCGACGACGCCAGGCACATAATCAGCTGGCTCGCTCATCGCGTGCAGTGCCCACAAGAGAAAATCAATCACGCGCTTGTTCTTGGCGGCAATCAGGGCGTTGGTAAGGATACGTTGCTGGAACCGGTGAAGCGCGCAATTGGTCCTTGGAATTTTGCAGAGGTCAAACCTCAACAGGTCCTCGGTCGCTTCAACGGTTTCCTTAAATCAGTGATCCTTCGCGTGAGCGAGGCCCGTGACCTTGGCGACGTGGATCGCTTTCAATTTTACGACCACATGAAAGATTATACTGCGGCGCCCCCGGACGTCCTAAGAGTCGATGAAAAGCACTTGCGCGAGCACGCCATCTTTAATTGTTGCGGTGTAATCATCACATCAAACCACAAAGCAGACGGCATCTATTTGCCAGCCGATGACCGACGCCATTTCGTGGCATGGTCAGACCTTACAAAAGAAGACTTCGNNTATTGGAACTCCTTATGGAGCTGGTACGAACGCGGCGGTCATGGCCATGTGGCTGCTTATCTCGGCGAGCTTGACATTTCCGCGTTCGACCCAAAAGCCCCGCCGCCAAAGACGCCGGCCTTCTGGGATATCGTCGATGCCAACCGCGCCCCCGAAGATGCTGAGCTCGCAGATGTGCTTGATGAAATGGGAAGCCCGGACGCCACTACCCTATTCGGAATTACATGCGCGGCAACGGGCCGGGAGATCGAAACATGGCTAAAAGAACGCAAAAACAGACGCGCCATCCCGCATCGGCTCGAAAAATGCGGTTATGTTCCAGTCCGTAATGACAGCGCTAAAGATGGTTTCTGGAAAATTGGTGCCGCGAGGCAAGTCATTTACGGGAAGCGCACCCTGTCAATCAGCGCCAGATTCCAAGCTGCCGCCAAACTTACGAACGAGCGGTAGCACCGCAGTCACGCTGATGAGCCGCCATCGATTTGTTTAAGGATTTGGCGGCGCCGAAACGCGGCTTGAGCGCGCATTTGATTTAGAGATCGATGCTATGTCGTTGCCGTATCAAGGGATTTGCAGCAAATCNNTGATTTAGTGTCACGCTTTCTTTACCGCATGGGATCAGGTTGCATGGGATGGACCGGATCAAAAGACCTACCAATATGTTACAATGTGGAAAGCCGAAACGGGTTGATCCCGCACCCGACGAGTTCAAACTAGTGAATGCAGCGGCGGCTGCTATATATGGTTCTAGTGAATACCATTGCAGAGGTCCAAAGGGGGAGCCTCCCAAAAGGAGGGCTAAACCGGCCTCAATATGCCCTAGAAAATGGAACAATGACGAAGCAACTGAGGCGCTACGAATGGCTCTCAAGAAAGGATGGGTATCGGAAACTTGGGACGAAGGGTTCCCTCGTTATGTCTGGCACAGGGAGGGTACCGTATTGTACGAGGCGAGACATACTCGTGGCCCAATTGGCACATTTCATGCCTACCCGATTGAACCATTCCAATCTCCAAACGGATTAGACTTGTGAGCTTCCTAACATTCAAAAAGTCTTGGCTGACAGATAATGCCGCTAATGGAGACGCGCTGGACGCGACACATGCTCGCTTGCAGATTTGCCTCGGGAAACAAAATATTACCGAGTATAAAATAGGGCGCAAGACTGATAATAAACTCGAAATTCCACTTTACTATCTAGCAGAATGGCTAGCGGAAAATTGGTGGGTAATTCTCTTCGAGCCAATGAAAGATGAAGAAAACGACGATCCGGGATTCATAAGGCGCCACTCTATCTTATCCGCGCAACACGGCTTTCCTCTGCCAGCGCTTTCAATAATTCCATTTGGGCGCTCAATTCGGTTGAATTGCTCACCGCGAAAGGCCACGTTTGCGAATGTTTCTTTCTTTGTCGATGCTTTCGGCGATGAATCAACTGATGACGTTCAAAACACTCTATCGAAGTTCCTTAATGATAGTGATGAACGGCTGAGAACATTTGGAATAGAAGATACGAATTTTCAAGCGGCATGGAACGAGATTAGTAATCTATCTCCCGAAGAAAAAGCCTTCTGCGAGCTTATCGGCTCTCTAGGTCTGGCCCCCAGCTGCGTTAATGATGAAATTAGTAATGCCGTGGAGAAACTGTTGGGAATATTGGGTCCAAGAGCAGTCCGCGACTTTTGTCTGGCGGTTACGCCCGCTCAGGTACTAACCTCAATGGCCAGCGCTGAGGAAATTAGTGAAAGATTGCCAAAATTGACCGACGCTAAGCTTGACGCGTTGATTAAGACCGATTTGCCATCCGAAAACTTCAAGGCGCCAAGCTGGCGGCGCGGAATGCAAGCTGCCAAGAATCTTAGAGAAAAGCTAGGGATCGATGTCAAAGACGAAAATGGCGCCACGAAGATTTTTGAGGTCTTAAACATTGATCTCAGCCATTTTGACAGCAAATCTAAGAAGAGTGGGTCAGCCCTTTTTAGCGGTGCCATTGATCGTCAAGGTAACGTCGCGAAGATCGCACTTCTGGCCGAAGGTACCTCCCACAGGCGATTTGCTGCGGGGCGTGCGACATATTTGACTTGGGTTTCTGGGAATGAAGCACGCAGACTAATGACAAATGCTGTTACTCGCGATCAACAGGCTAGCAGGCAATTTGCGGCAGAAATCTTAGTTCCCCAATCTTATTTGAAAGTGCTTGCCCAGTCTAAGGGGAAGCTCAGTCATGATCACGTAATTGAAATTGCCCAATCACGCGGCGCAATGCCCGACGTAGCTTTTAAGCAGGCTTATAACGCAGGTATTAGCGTCGCGGCTATTTGATCTTTTGCGGCTAAGCGGAAATGCTGGCGAGGCGTAGCATTCAAATCCGCGCGCCCGAATGCTTCTTAGTATGAGCCCGCGACGACTAAACGTCGTTTCAGATCGGTGAAATCACTGAAGTCACTGAAAATCTATTATAATTTTTCACCAATGTATAGCTTTAGCTCATTCAATGATAAAGCGCGCGAGAGATAGTGTAATTTTCAGTGACTTCACCTACTTCACCGACCGGAATGGGCGCTAAGCCGAACTGCCAACCTTACCCAGATTTTTCTCCAACCGTTCCATTCCGCCTACAACGGCCAGACTTCTATGTGCTTATGCTGAAGCTATGTCGCCTGAGCAAGGCGAAAATAACAGTGCTGTGAAGTCCAGTACACTTTGATATATAACGACTTTCTGAAACGACTGTGCTATTCTGTCCGATAGTTGTCCAATAAGAGGACGGAAACGGACGGTTTTTGGGATGGACGTTGCCGCAGATACCCAGCCAATCGCGATCCGACCAAAGCAGCTTCGCAGCGCGACCACGAACGGAAATAGGCCGTTCGTTCTCGGCGGCGATGGTCGCGGCGCTTGGGTCCGGCGATGGAAGGATCTAGTTGAGCTTCACGTAGCCGATTTGGGTGGTGCCGACGCGTGTTCGGAAGCTCAGCTCAGCCTTTGCCGCCGCATTGCCACGACATCAGTCGAGTTGGAGAGGATCGAGGCGAAGATGTCGGAAGGCGACGATACAGTTGACCTGGACGTCTACAACCGGCTGGCCGGTAACTTGCGCAGGATGCTCGAATCCATCGGCATCGAGCGCCGGGCGCGGCCGGTCAATGACGGCTCGAACGTTCTCGCCGATTACTTCCGCAAGCCGCCACCGAAGGTGGCCGCTGAATGAATAAGCTAATCCCGCTCAGAACGGCCCTGGAAAGCCCGGACTGGCTCGGGAGCGTCCTTGGCGCGCCTTCCTATGCAACCGTGCGCTCATTGCTTCTGGCGGCTCTAGGCGAG
>PLUZ01000165.1:0-168 GCA_003162995.1 Methylocapsa sp.
GAAAAATCAAGTTTGCTCGCGTTCTAACCAGCCCGCGCCAGCGCGCCCGGCGAACGTGCGAGCTAACCGGGTTCGGTGCTTCGGCCGTGAGTGAACCGGATCTGTCCGAGTGGGACTATGGCGACTACGAAGGACGGCGCTCCGTGGACATTCGCAAGGAGCGACCGG
>PLUZ01000165.1:303-4187 GCA_003162995.1 Methylocapsa sp.
AGCCAGCGAATTGTTTGACAGCTGATCCTGGTGATCAGACCAAGCCGTGCACTAACACGGAACACGAGGTCTGAGAAAACCGGACGCAGTCGGCTCCATCAGCCGGAATGCCGGGACGTTCTCAACGAAATCGACAGCCAAGGCGCAAGCATCATGATCACCTCCTAACCATTGAGACACAGCTCCGAGGCTAANNCCCTTTGATTTACGTTAGGTTTTTGGGGGCTGGCGGGTTTACAGTCTGAAGTTGACCACATCGGCCCAGAATTTCATCGCTCGTCCCCGCGGATCCCTAAGCATTCGGCCTGGCTCCGCCCAGGAACGCGTGCGCGGCTCCGGGACTTTAACCCTCCTGGACCCGGCGCACCGCGTACCCGCGCCCTGCTTCCAGCGTCTCATGTCCCAGTCGGCGCGCATTGCTTTCTTGTTGAACAAAACGCATCATCCTTGTCAGCAAAAACGTCTCTCTACGTTTGATCTGAGTAATATTTGCCGACGTCGCGCTGCCTCCAGCAGATCGAAACATACAGGGAGCCGAACTTCGGCCATGGGAAAGAAAACGAAGATCGAGTGGCTAAGCGAGCCCCAGAAACATGATTATTCGTCAGCCGAATCATATCTGACCCTGACTTTAGAACAACAGGCGGCAAAGAATGTTGTCAAGGAATTGGAGCGTGCCGAGATGTCGGAATTTCCTGCGAAGGACATTTTTAGAGCGTCGGGGCTATCGCTGCTTGGTGTGAGCAATAGCCACGTGGAAAAAGATCGCGCGAAAATCATTCTGAACGAAAGACTCTCGCCCCTCTTGCTGTTCAAGGGCCAACACGGCGGCAAGCTGGATATCGCTGACGGCTATCACCGTCTATGCGCAGTCTACACATTCGATGAGGATGCCATGATACCCTGCAAGATCGTCTGACCAGATTTACATCATTCAATCTGATGCGAGCAAATGATGACATCCGCGCACTCTGACCGAACCAGATTGACAGCAGAACAACGTATGCTGCAGGGATCGGCGACGCCCGATTTCTTGGAACCCGCCCATGAATGGCGGCGCCTTTTCGCAGAAACCTGGGGCACATTCCTCCTTGTCGTCGTCGCGGCTGGCGCCGTGGTTGTCGGCGCCCAAAGCGGCGGGCGATCACTCTAGGTATTAAGGTCATCGCACCGGGCCTGATGGTCATGGCGATCATCTATTTCATGGGCGCTGTCAGCGGCGCCCATTTAAATCCGGCGGTCACCTTCGCGTTCGCGGCGCGGCGCAATTTTCCCTGGAGTCGGGTGCCGGGGTATATCGTGGCGCAGATCATCGGGGGCATCGCTGCGGCGTCTTTCCTCCGGGCGATGTTCGGCACGATCGGATTGCTCGGCGCCACTACACCCGGTCCGGGAGGGAGCGATTTTAAGGCACTCGCCATGGAAGTATTATTAACGACCGGTTTGGTCAGCACGATTCTTGGCACCTCTTCGGGTGCCCGTAATATTGGTTCCAATGGAGCTCTCGCGGTCGGTGGCTATATTGCTTTGGCGGGCCTTTGGGCGGCGCCCGTTAGCGGCGCCTCGATGAACCCAGCGCGCTCATTCGCCCCCGACCTCGTCCGCGGCGATATGAGCACCACCTGGATCTATGTATTAGGTCCTGTGCTAGGCGCAATCATCGCTGTGGGCTTTGAATGGATTCTCAAAGGCAAGACGACCGCCGCGGGCACGTTGGCGGCGCAGGGCAATTTCGGCAGCGACGAGAACGATCCAAAACAGCGATGAGAGGACACTCAAATATCGGTTTCTCGACGAGTTGCAGCCCTGGAATTGGCTGCAAAACAATAGGCTCGCTTGTGCGCCGTCAGCGCTCGTGAGACATTTTGGGGCCTTTCAGGAATGGAGCAACTGTCTTGCCGGTCAAGCGGAGATTTGCTGCCATGAGCGTCTGTCTCGCAATATCGCGTTGAGGATATTGCTCGCGAATCCTTCGTCGAGCAATGAGAAGAGCATCTGTGATATCGGCGAGGTCCGGCATGCTGTCGACCAGCTCGCGAATGCGGTTCTCGAACTTGATGACGCCAACAGCACCAACCTTTAGGCCCAAATTGCGCACCAGACCGCGGATATTGCTCTCGATCGCGATGGCCTTTTCCTGAAGCAGCTTACGTCCAGTTAACAGGGCCCTACGCTGTTGGCTCGCCAAGGTTTTAACATGCGCGGGCCGGAACAGGTTAACGCGTATCATCTGCGCTATACCGCGCGCATCGCTCTTATCTGTCTTGTTCACCTGCGCCTTCAAAAAAGCCTTTGTGTGTCGCGTCTCAATGCACACGACTGGGAGGTCTGCTTTGGCAAGCCCGTCAAAGAGCCACTGCGACAGCGGGCCGGCCTCGAAGCCAATCCGTTTAAATTGAAACGCAGAATCCTTGAGCACCCTCAACACATGAAATTCGCGACCGTGAGCGAATCAGAAATACGCGCTTTGAAGCGCATGACCCTGCCGCAAACCGATCTTACCCCCCCTTTCCAGGGCAACGCCGAACTTCTTGATTTGAGATCGCTCCGTGCGCCGAATAACGAAAATCTCCCACCGCCCCAGAATACCGCCGACCCCGACAAACTCTGCCCACATCTTCATTTCAATTGCCCCCGTCATTGGTCCCATCCTTTCGCTCGAAACCTTCCAGCTTAGACAATTTGCGTGACGCCCAACTGCTTCCCACTCCCTATAGAGTTTAGTCGCGGCCTCACGACAACCCAAAGTGGGGGACTTCATCAGGGTAATCGCATTTCAAAATAGGGCGAGGAGTTTGACGAGATAATCGTGATTCCATGCGGCTTTTTTGAATTTTGCGCGTAGGGATGTCTTACTTTCCTCCCTGCCCATGACGTTGAGCGCCATGTGGCGGAGCACGGCCAGATTGTGCGGCCCGTTGTCCATGCGGTTTCGAGCGGCGTCTTCGTTCATGGTCACGTCGAGGCGCCAGTGCAAACGGTTCTCGACGCCCCAATGGCTGCGCACGACTTCGCCGCCGCGTTCGGCCGTGATCGGCGTGCTGAATAGATAATAGGCTGTTTCCGTGGAAATTTTGTCTCCGGTCTCGCGTGTGCGCGTAACTTTTCCGATCGCTTCCAGGCCCGGCCATCGATGCCGTTCCTGCAGCCAGTCGATGTCTGTCGAGACCGAGATGCCGCGAGTTTCGATGCGGCCATGATCGGCGTCGACCGTCGTATGTTCCGTCGTGGCCTTGGTCAGCGGATCGTCGAGGAACACGGCGACATCGGTGTGCAGCGTGCCTTGATTGCCCTTGAGCGCGAAGGCGTAATCGCCACCCTGATCGATGATTTGCTGGGCGATCGCGCGCTGACAATTGAGCGCGTCGACGGTCACAATGGTTCCCTTTAGCGACAAGAGCTTCAACAATTGCGGAACGGCGGTGATCTCGTTCGACTTGGCGTCCGTGGCGATCTGCGCCAGCACGAGGCGCTGATCGCAGCCCCAGGCGGAGACCATGTGGAGCGGCGACTTGCCGCTGGCCTTGTCGAAGGAGCGACGCAACACCTTGCCGTCTATGGCAATGACGCCTTGGCAAGCTTGCGAAAACTTGCCCATGAACTTTTGGAAGCAGGCGCTGAACTGNNTCCGAAGCATATTGCCCGCCGCACAGGACCGTGCACAGCGCGATGACCATGATCTCGACAAGATCATGCCGGCCGGCGTTGCCGGTGCGCGGATCCGCCAAATCCTCGAAACAAGCCGCTAACCCTTCCATGCGAGCCTTCAACCGCCGCGTCCTCGACGCGGCGGCTAGAATCGATTCTCAAGAAACCCGCAAGGTCCAGCTACATTGTCAACCAGTTTCAAATGCGATTCCCCTGGGATGGCCACAGCCAAGCCT
>PLUZ01000559.1 GCA_003162995.1 Methylocapsa sp.
TTCATGGTGCGCGTCGCCGGTCTGCGCGGGCAGGCGCGCTCGGAGTTCAACACCCTTTCGCAGGACGGGCTCAGCCCGGGGGAGCAGCTCATCCGCATCAAGGAGCGCGTCATCGAGCTGACCGATCAGCAGATGCGCCGATGGCGCGAGTTGCGGCGGGACATCGAGGAAGTCGGCGTCGTCATCGTCGAGCCCGGCGATCTCTCCAAGGCGGATCGCGAGTGGCTGGAGGATCATTTTCTCACGCGCATTTTCCCCGTGTTGACGCCGCTGGCCGTCGATCCGGCGCATCCCTTTCCCTTCATTCCCAACCTCGAATTGTCGTTGGCGTTTGAGGTCGTCCGGCAGGCCGACGCAAAAGCCTTTACCGGTCTTGTCCGCCTCCCCGCCAAAATCGCCCGTTTTGTTCGGCTGGATGATAGCGCCGACGGCGCTGTCCGCTTTGCCCGAGTTGAAGATGTCGTCACGCTTTTCGCCGATCGATTGTTCCCGGAATGCGAATTTAGAGCAATTGGATTGTTTCGTGTCGTTCGCGACCTTGACATCGAATTCGCTGAGGATGCCGAGGATCTTGTGCGTGTATTTGAAGCCGCACTCAAGGAGCGTCGGCGCGGCTGCGTCATCCGCCTTGAGGTCGACGCCGCGATGCGGGGGGAACTCCGCGAATTTATCGCCAGGCAGGTGGCCCTGACGGAAAGAGGGGTGATCGTTCAAAATGGAGAGCTGGCGCTGAGCACTCTTTCGCAGATCGTCGGCATAGACCGCCCTGACCTGAAGTTTCCTTCCTTTTCCGCCCGCTTCCCGGAGCGCATTGAAGAGTTTGGCGGCGATTGTTTCGCCGCCATTCGCGACAAAGACATTGTTGTTCATCACCCATATGAGTCCTTCGATGTCGTCGTGCAGTTTCTGCAGCAGGCGGCGCGCGACCCAAACGTCCTTTCCATAAAGCAGACGCTCTATCGCACGTCCTCGGACAGTCCGATCGTCAAAGCGCTGATCGAAGCGGCCGAGGCTGGCAAATCCGTCACCGCCCTCGTCGAACTCAAGGCCAGATTTGACGAGGAAGCTAATATCCGCTGGGCTCGCTCTCTGGAACGGGCCGGAGCCCAGGTCGTCTTCGGCTTCCCGGAGCTGAAGACGCACGCCAAGCTTTCCATGGTCGTGCGGGAGGAAGGAAGTGCGATCAACACATACTGCCACATCGGCACCGGCAATTATCATCCGATCACGGCCCGCATATATACTGATCTGTCGGCATTTACCGTCGATCCCGCAGTCGGTCGCGATGTCGCTCGAATCTTCAATTTCATCACCGGATCTGGCGCTTTGTCGCCTCTTGAGCGCCTTTCGATCACCCCGGTATCGGCGAAGCGCCGCCTTCTCGATCATATCCAGGCCGAAATCGACCATAGGCGCGCGGGACGGCCTGCAGCGATTTGGGCGAAATGCAACTCTCTCGCCGATCCCGAGATCATCGACGCCCTCTATGAAGCAAGCAATGCGGGGGTCGATATCGACCTCGTCGTGCGCGGGATCTGCTGCTTGAGGCCGGGCGTCGAAGGCCTATCCGAAAACATAAGAGTCAAATCGATCGTTGGCCGGTTTCTTGAACATGCCCGGGTTTATTGCTTCGGCGGCGGCCACGATCTGCCGCACCCCAAGGCGTATGTCTATATTTCGTCGGCCGATTTGATGCCGCGCAATCTCGACCGGAGAGTCGAGGCGCTGCTGCCGATTCTCAACCCGACCGTGCATGAGCAGGTCCTCGGTCAGATCATGGTGGCCAATCTGCTCGACAATCAGCAGAGCTACCGGGTCTTGCCGGATGGGTCGAGCGCGCGCATAAAGGCGCCAGAAAATGAAGAGCCGTTCAATGCGCACAGCTACTTCATGACCAACCCCAGTCTGTCCGGCCGTGGAAAATCCCTCAAACATTCGAGCCCAAAAACCCTCCTTGAGCGTCTTGACGCCCGCTGAAGACAAGATGTTGGAGAAAAGTTTAAAGACCGCTTCGTCAACCAATACCGGGGCGCCGGTTGCGATCGTCGACGTCGGGTCGAACTCGGTCCGGCTCGTCGTGTATGAGTGTTTGGGCCGCTCGCCACGTCCGATTTTCAACGAGAAATCTTTATGCGCGCTCGGCAAGGGTATCGCGACCACTGGAAAACTTCCGAAGGGCGGCGTTGAAAAGGCGCTCGCGGCTCTGCGCCGTTTCCGGGTCTTAAGCAATATTATGGGCGTGTCGGGTATCCATGTTCTGGCAACCGCCGCCGCCCGCGATGCTTCGAACGGAGCCGAATTTCTTGCCGCCGCGACAGCAGCGATCGGGGCTGAAGTCCTCCTTTTGTCCGGCGGCCGGGAGGCCGAGCTTTCGGCCTATGGCGTCATCTCCGGAATCATGAAACCGGATGGTGTCGTTGGCGATCTTGGTGGCGGCTCGCTCGAATTGATTGACGTGAAGGGATCGCACGCGGGCAAAGGCATGAGCCTTCCGCTTGGCGGCCTCACCTTGATGGACGCCTCGAAGCAGTCGCCGCGCGCCGCACTCAAGATTGTCCGCGAGACTCTGTCAGGGTCTGGCATCGCGAAGCGGCTTGAGGACCGCACATTTTATGCGGTCGGCGGCACTTTCCGGGCCCTTGCCAGGCTGCACATGAGCCAGCGCAATTATCCGCTGAAGGTGACCCATGGCTATGTCATCCCCGCGCGCGACGCCGCCGATTTCGCCGGTCTTGTCGAACGGGCGAACACGGAAACGCTGATTTCCATCGACGCCGTCAGCGCCGCGCGGCGGCCGCTTCTCGCCTATGGCGCCGTCGTGCTCGACGAAATCATTCGCCGGGCGCGGCCGCGGGAAATCATGTTTTCGGTGACCGGCGTGCGGGAAGGTCTTCTCTACGAAATGCTCGACCCGGCGCAGCGAAAACAGGATCCGTTGCTCGTCGCGGCGGCACAATTCAACCGGCTTTTCTCCCGCGCGCCAGGCCATGCCGAGGAGCTCCGTGATTGGACCGACGGCTTCATGAAGTCTTTGCTCGATGAGGAAACTCAGGAAGAACGCAGGCTTCGCCATGCCGCCTGCCTGCTGGCCGATGTCCATTGGCGCGCGCACCCGGACCACCGCCATGAGGAAAGCGTGAACATCGTCGAGAACGCCGCCTTCCTCGGCGTCGATCATCCCGGCCGGTCTTTCCTCGCCCTCGCGGCATCCTATCGCTACCTCGGACCCGATGCCGACGTCAGTCCGCAGTTCCGCGCCCTTGTTTCCGCGCAGATGCTTGAAAGAGCGCGCATTCTTGCCGCTGCGACGCGTGCCGCCTTGGTGATTTCGGGGGCCATGTCCGGAGTCCTGCCACGGGCACCCATTGCCTGCGTGAAGACCAAATTGATCTTGACCTTGCCGCGAAGCCTCGCCGATCTGGTGAGCGAACGCTTGCAAAATCGCTTGAACCAGCTGGCGCGTCTGATCGGGCNNGTTAGACCATGATCGCTTCAAGTAGAATCTTTCATGGTCTCCATCTCATTATTTTGGATTTTGGGGCTCTAGAATAAAGCCGTTAAGGCGTCAGTGGTTTGGCGCATTATCCGGCCGTGCCCTCCGGTGGCGGCGTGTCCTGCCATTCGAGCGGGACCACTTTGCCCTTTTCGACGGTCAAGGCGAGCCGCCCATGCTTCAATTCGAGCGCCTGGGCGCCAAAAAGCTCGCGCCGCCAGCCCGTCAGGGCCGCGACTTTGGCATGATCGTCGGCGGCGATCGCTTCGAGATCTTCCACCGATGCGATCATCTTCGCGGCGACGCCGTGGCTCTCGCTGACATGGCGCAGGAGCACGCGCAAAAGTTCGACCGTCGCGCCATTGCAGCCGTTGCGCCGCTCGCGGTCGAGCTTGGGCAGCGTCTTGGGGTCGCGCGCGAGACCGCGTTCAATCGCCGCCAAAATCTCGGCGCCCGCGCGCGAACGGTCCATCCCGCGCGGAAAGGCGCGCAGATTGCCCATGGCCTCGGGCGTTTTCGGTGCGGCAAGCACGATTTCGATCATGATATCGTCCTTCAAAACCCGCGAGCGAGGCACGTCGCGCGTCTGCGCCTCGCTCTCGCGCCAGGCGGCGACCTCCATGAGCACGGCGAGATCGCGCGGCTTGCGGATACGGTTGCGGAACCGCTCCCAGGCGTTCTCTGGGTGTTGTTCGTAAATGGAAGGCGACGTCAAGATCGCCATTTCGTCGTCCAGCCAGCCAATCCTGCCGGTTTCATCGAGTTTGGTGCACAGGAATCGATAGATATCGCGCAAATAGGTGACATCGGCGATCGCATATTCGGCCTGGGCCGGCAATAATGGACGCCGCGACCAATCCGTAAAGCGCGAGGATTTATCGAGCGTGACTTTTGTGACGGTTTTGACAAGATCACCATAGGAAACTTGATCGCCGAAGCCACAGACCATGGCGGCGACCTGGGTATCGAACAGGGGCGCCGGGATCAGTTTCGCGAGATTCCAGATAATTTCAAGATCTTGACGTGCCGCGTGAAAAACCTTGGTCAGCCGCTCGTCGGCCATCAGCTCAAAAACAGGTGCCAGATCGAGCCCCTCGGCCATGGCGTCGATAGCGACCGCTTCTTCTTCCGAGGCGAGCTGCACAACGCAAAGGCGCGGCCAGAAGGTCGTTTCCCGCAAAAATTCGGTATCGACGGTGACAAAAGGGTGGGCAGCGAGGCGGCGGCAGACGGCGGTCAAGTCTTTTGTCGTGGAGATCAGGGTCATAATTGCTCAATAATGCAAAGACGGATGGACTTCTATAGTCTGTGTCAAGGCGGCAGGTTTGGGGGCAACTGGCTTACTTCGCCTTGACAGATGGCGCCGCCCATGCGGTTCTCCGCCCGCTTGGCGCAAAGCGCAAGGCCCGCTTTATCGCTTCCTCTTGCTCGTGACTTTATTATGCATCGCTACCGTTCCCATAGCTGCGGCGCCCTGCGTGAAATCCATGCCGGCGAAACGATTCGTCTCTCCGGCTGGTGCCATCGTATCCGCGATCATGGCGGCGTCTTGTTCATCGATCTTCGCGATCACTATGGCATAACCCAATGCGTGGTGGACCCGGATTCGGCGGCTTTCGCGCAAGCCGAGAAGCTGCGTTCGGAATGGGTGGTCCGGATCGACGGAGCGGTCCGGCGCCGCCCAGCGGGCACCGAAAATCCCGACATGCCGACCGGCCTCGTCGAAGTCTATGTGACCGAAATCGAGGTTTTGGGACCCGCCGCCGAATTGCCCTTGCCTGTGTTCGGCGAGCAAAACTATCCGGAAGACATGCGGCTGCGCTATCGATTCCTCGATCTACGCCGTGAAAAACTGCATCAAAACATCATGCTGCGCGGGCAAATCATCGATTCCCTCCGCGCGCGCATGAAGGCACAAGGTTTTTTCGAGTTCCAGACACCGATTCTCACGGCTTCGAGTCCGGAGGGCGCGCGCGATTTTCTGGTTCCGTCCAGGCTGCATCCTGGCAAATTCTATGCCCTGCCGCAGGCGCCGCAGCAGTTCAAGCAGCTCATCATGGTGGCGGGTTTCGACCGTTATTTCCAGATCGCGCCCTGTTTCCGCGACGAGGATGCGCGCGCCGACCGCAGCCCCGGTGAATTCTATCAGCTCGATATCGAGATGAGCTTTGTCACGCAGGAGGATGTGTTCGCGTCGGTCGAGCCGGTGCTGCGCGGGGTCTTCGAGGAGTTCGGCGGCGGCCGCCAGGTGACGCAGAAATTTCCCATGATCCCCTTTGCCGAGGCCATGCTCAAATATGGGTCCGACAAGCCCGATCTTCGCAATCCGCTCGTCATCGCCGATGTGACGGAAGAATTTTCGCGCGACGATGTGAGCTTCAATGCCTTCAAGAATGTGATCAAGACGGGCGGCGTCGTACGCGCCATTCCAGCACCCGGCGCGGCGCAACAGCCGCGGTCCTTCTTCGACAAGCTCAACGATTGGGCGAAGGGCGAGGGCGCGGCGGGGCTTGGCTATGTGATTTTTGAAGGGACAGGTGGCACGCTCACGGGCAAAGGTCCGATCGCCAAATTTCTTCCCCCTGAAGCTCAGGCGAAAATCGCCGAAAAGGCGGCCCTTTCCTCCGGCGGCGCGGTGTTCTTCGCTTGCGATCAGGAAGACAAAGCCGCCAAGCTCGCCGGTGCGGCGCGGCTCAAGATCGGCAACGAACTCGGCCTCACCAAAAAAGACGTTTTCGAATTCTGTTGGATCGTCGATTTCCCAATGTATGAGTGGAACGAGGACGAAAAGAAGATCGACTTTTCGCACAACCCTTTTTCGATGCCGAATTTCGATCCGGAAGCGTTTATTGGGCTTGATCCCGCCGACGAGAAAACAATCCTCGGCATCAAGGCTTTTCAATATGACATCGTCTGCAATGGCGTGGAGCTTTCGTCCGGTGCGATCCGGAACCATCGCCCGGACATTATGAAGAAGGCCTTCGCGCTCGCGGGCTATGGCGAGGATGTGCTTTTGGAGAAATTCGGCGGCATGTACCGAGCCCTCCAATATGGCGCGCCGCCGCACGGCGGGATCGCACCCGGCATCGACCGCATTGTCATGCTGCTCGCGGGCGAAGAGAATTTGCGGGAAATCGTGCTTTTCCCGATGAATCAGCGCGCCGAGGATCTGCTTATGGGTGCGCCCTCAGCCGTCACCATGAAGCAATTGCGCGAGTTGCACATCAGGCTCAATTTGCCTGAGGCAAAGACCTGAAACGGCGACTAGTCCGGTCTGGAGATGAAGGCCAACCAGGGAGGCCTTAATGAATGTCGTGATGCTGCTTTACCCACGATTCCAGCAGCTCGATCTCACCGGGCCTTTTGAAGTCTTGGCCCGGTTTCAGGAGCTAAAGATTCATCTGGTGTGGAAAACACGCGACCCGGTTCGAGATGTGAATGGCCTGCGGCTGCTGCCCACCTGCACTTTCGAGGATTGCCCAAAGGCCGGCATTCTGTTCGTCCCCGGCGGGCCTGGACAAATCTCGCTCATGGAAGATGCGGAGGTTCTCGCGTTTCTGCGGGGGCAGGCGGAGGGGGCCGATTATGTGACCTCGGTTTGCACGGGATCTCTGGTTCTCGCGGCCGCCGGATTGCTCACCGGCTACCGCGCCACCTGCCACTGGCTGTCGCTCGATCAGCTTGGCATTTTCGGCGTGATGCCGGTCAAGGAGCGAGTGGTGACCGATCGCAACCGGATGACCGGCGCGGGGGTGACGTCGGGGATCGACTTTGCTTTAACGCTGGTGGCCAGCCTGTTCGGCGAAGAGCGCGCCAAACGCGCGCAGCTCGCCATGGAATATGATCCAAAGCCGCCCTTTCCCGGTGGAACGCCGGCGAGCGCCGATCCGCAGATCGTCGAAAGTGTGCGCGAAACGAATGCAGCATTCCAGAAAGAGCGCGAAGTCGTCGCGCGCCGCGCCGCCGCCGCTTTGCA
>PLUZ01000283.1 GCA_003162995.1 Methylocapsa sp.
TCTACCGTGCCGCATTGAGGATGGGTCTGCGTCACTTTCCGTGCAGGTAGGAACCGCTTTGGAACCCTAACACTCAGAAAACACAGCAGGATTCAGCGAGAAGGCTCCTTGAGAAAGATTTAGCGCAAGAAATTTGGGGGCGGACCCAATTTGCCGGGCGATTTCAATGCTGTTTCCACTGTGAAAGGCTCTTACGTGCACGGAAAGTGACGCAGACCCCCCATCGGTTCATATCCTGCAATTTCAGAAATGCGTTTCGTACGTCGTTATGAAGTTACCCGTCTTGCATGACAAAGTGACAATTCCAAGCCACAGAAACGTTTCACTCTTCCATAAGGCGACCGCCCCGCCGGGCGCGTGGTCGAAGGCGACGCAGGGCACGAGCCCGCGATCGAAGAAGCCCTACTTGGGGCCGGGGCGTTTGGGGGCAATTATTTTGGTCATTACTGCGCCGCGCTTATCGGGCGCCTGTTTCGCGCCTGCGCGAACTCAAGCACGAGCCAACACCCGAATCGCTGACCTGTTATATCAATCATTTGTGCATTCCGGTGCCGAAGGCAGAATAAAGTGTCCATGTCGTCATAACAACGGACGTGATGGACAGCCCTGTCGGCGGCCTCGGTGCGGGCAGAGTCGACGGTCTTCCGTCAATTGTGCAGAATGAATCTCACCGAGCGTTTTTAGTGATGAACCCAGCTGAAGACCGCTGGTTCGGCGTTACAGCGGCGCCCAGCCCGTTGTCCGCCTTCGCGACTAACTCGGAACAATGATGGGCTTGCGATCGCGCTCGTGGCTGTAGCGTCGAGCTTGACGATTCCATGCATGCGCCTATTTAGCCGATCCATAGCTAGGCGTGTGTCCCTTGTCCGACGGGCAATTGGATTCAGAGGATCGACCATGAGTCATTCATTTAAAAAAAACGTCCAAACGACGCGACGCATTCTTCTGCAAACCGCTATCGGCGCAGTTTCGGCCGTATCATTTCTAGGGTTGACCGCTCGCGGCGCGAGAGCGGCGAAGAGTTCTAAATCAGACGTAGTTTATCAAGATTCGCCGAAGGGCAACCAACAATGCGACGGCTGCCGCCAGTTCATACCGCCAAACGCTTGCAAACAGGTCGAGGGCGTCATCAGCCCAAGTGGCTGGTGCAAGATGTGGGCGAAGAAGGCGGGCTAGAGCGCTTCTGGCGGCCGATGAGGTCGAAAGCGACGTTCCTGCTTGGAAAAAACTGGTTCGATCCGCTGGAGGCCGGGGTGAGCATACGTGGCTGCTTTGGCGCAAAATCTACCGTTGAAATACTCCTTTGCAGCGCACGTTGAGGCACAACCAGAGCGCCTCTATTTTCTCATGGATCCTGGCCTAGTCCATAGCGCGCTATGATGGCTGCGGCCTCTGCAACGCGGCCGAGGGCATCGAGCGCATCGGCCATGACTCGGGCGGAGTCCTTGGTCGATGCACGCAGGATATGGCGATCGAGTGGGTCGGAAAAAGCACGCTTGCAAGACCAATGATTAAGTCTTGTTTTGGGCTAAGATCTCGATCCGCTACACGGAGTCGGCCGTCATTCGGTGGGCATGTGGGTCCGCATCCCCGCCGTCGTAAGCGACTTGCGCACGATGCCGGCCCCCCCCCAAATGTTCGGTTGACGGCTGTCTCAACGGAACCAACCCTGATTTCGACGGTTTTGTTTGCTGTGGCCGGCGCATGGACCGTCTTCTGTGACAGCCAAAACGGGCGCCTATTCGCTCCAGAGCGACAGCCAAATCCACGCAGAGGGCAAAAGGATCTCATGCTCATACGATACGGCTATGAATTGACACTCAATTGCCCGCGGCCGACCACGATGGTTTGCCTCCTTGACGCGCATCGGGAGCGCTTGCGGGATCTGCGCTATGAAACCGGGTTGATGACCATGCCCGAGATTGCGACCTCGACCTATCTCGACACATTCGGCAATACAGTGCGCAGGTTCATTGCGCCTGCCGGCGACCTCACGCTTTCGCGCGACGCCGTCATTGAAGACAGCGGCGTGCCGGACGCGATCGAGGAGGACGCCAAGGAAGGTCCCGTCGAGCAATTGCCGAACGACACATTGGTCTTCCTGCTCGGCAGCCGCTATTGCGAGACCGACAAGCTCGCGGACATCGCCTGGCAGCTTTTCGGATCCAAGCCGCCTGGTTGGCGACGGGTTCAGGCGATTTGCGATTTCGTCTGCGACCGCTTGACCTTTGGTTACGCACATGCGTGCACGACCCGCACCGCCTTCGAGGCCTACGCAGAGCGCAAGGGCGTCTGTCGCGATTTCGCCCATCTGGCGGTGGCGTTTTGCCGCTGCATGAATATTCCGGCGCGCTATGCAAATGGATTCTTGGGGGACATAGGCGTGCCGCCGGACCCGTCGCCTATGGACTACAATGCCTGGTTCGAAGTTTATCTTGACGGACGTTGGTTCACGTTCGACGCGCGCCATAATGTTCCGCGCATTGGCCGCATCACGGTCGCTCGCGGTCGTGATGCGGCCGACATCGCGCTGGCGACGTCTTTCGGCCCACATACATTGAGCAAATTCCGGGTCTGGACCGAAGAGATCGACGACGCGGTCTTGGCTGACTTGACCCGCCGCACAGCTTGATCGTTTACATACATCGGCCGATCTTGGACACGCGCAAATCACAACAGAGCGATGCAGCGGACAAGCGAGGAGCGCGAAAAGCCCGGCACGATGCTGGGGTCGTTCGTTTGCTTCGAGCAGTCCTGTCAGTGGCCACCGCCAGCTTGGTCACCACCTGGACCACCGCCACCGCCCTTCGGACCGCCGCCACCACCGTGACGGCCACCTTGGCCACTGACGCGACCCGGAGGACTCCAACCATGGCCGCCGCCCCAGCCGAAGCCACGCCGCCGAGCATAGCCGCTCCAGTACCAGCCGGGCCTTTGCCCGGATTGTCGAGCAATGAATGACCCGAACGTCTTTGAGTAAGATACCGGTCGCGGTAGGTGCACTCGGACGCGCCGGCCGATGCGGTTTGATTTCGCCGAGCTTTTTCAGCGCGGCCGAAACTTTTGCAAAGAGGGCGTTGTCGGCCGCGGCGGCGCGCAAGTCGTCGAGTTTGGCGTTGATCGTCGCCTGATATAGCGGCAGATCAACTGCAAGCTCGGAAACTTGCCGGGTCAAAACGGCACTGACCGAAAACGCGATGACGAGCGCAGTAAAGACGACTGTCAAGACGGAGGGGACACGACCCAAACCCCAGCGCCGCAGCAGAAGAATCGGCGGCGACAAGACAAAACTCACCAGAATCGCAATTGCGATCGGAATGAATATTTCGCGCCCGATATAAAGCGTCGCCACCAAGAACGCGACTAGAAAAAGAGTGGCGAGCAAATCGAGTGTCTGCGCTTGATCGGGTTTGCGGCCGGGGACGAACGGGCAAACTTCCGAGAAAATCGCTCATGACTTTGTCTCCGGGATACGGACTTTAGCCACGCCGGCCGCTGCGCTCCTCCTCGCGATTGAAGCAAAACGCGGCGGCGGGCGCTTTCTTTTGACCGGGGGTTATCCGGGAAAGGCCGGCCTCATGATCACAATTCTTTTCGCCCTCGTGTCCCTGCTCTCGTTGCGTGTTCGCAGCCGCGCCTCACTGGAGCTTGAGCTCGTCGTCCTGCGCCTTCCAGCTCAGCGATTCCCGCGGCCAAGAGCACCAATGGGTTTCGCTGCCCCTTGTAAACGGGGGGAACCGTCATGCCCAATCCGAGAAGAGCTTTGACCGCCATCTGAGCCGTACGCACGGAATATTCGACCGTGAACACAACATCGTCCGGCGCCTCGCTGAATTGGCCAACGAACGCAGGATTTATCGAGCCCTCGTGAACGACTTCGGGGCGATCGCCCTTCACGCGCGGCATGAATTGGCTCGTGATATAGAGCATCATGCAGGGTATCGCGTGCGAATGCCGCGTCAAGACATCGAGATTGTCGTCAAAATGAAGGTGCGAGAATGCTTCCCGCAGGAGTTCCGCGCCGGTGCAATCCGCCATTCTCTTCTTGACGAAGTCGCCCTCCCTGTCGGGATTAAGGCCGTAGCCCCACCACACGATGGCCTCCTCTGGCTGGCCGGGATAAGCGGGATAGTAATGTGGATGTAGCGTCATCAGCCAGTCGGATTCCTTGAAGGTGATCAATCCTTCCCGTCCAAGAGTGATGTTTGTCAAATGCTCGAAGAGTTGCCGCAGCAAGGGAAGCGTTGTCGTCACTGTGAACGACAACCATTTCGACTTGTCGATGTCGCCGATAAAAACCTCTGGATATCCAAAACCACGCTGTTTCGCGACCAGCGTTTTCCATAGCGACAAGGCGCCGCCCAGCTTCCCGCAATCGAGAACGGCGGCCGTCGTCATCGAACCGAGCGTCGAAGCGTCTGTCATCGAACCATTGGTGAAAATCACCAAATGATTCTCCCGAGTGCGATCTCGCTTTCAACTTGTTCCCGTCGAACTTTCAAAGTCTTGACCTGACATCGATTCGATAATGAACGAAACTCCATGTCGATGATGCGCGTTTCGGTCTCGAACCTCACGGCGCGCTCTTGCAACCACATTTGAACCGGCAACACGATCGAGTGATATTGATTGTATCGCGTGTGATAGACGCGCGATAAATCGGCGATGGTGGGAAACAGATGGATGAAGCGCAGGAGATATCTCCGCATCTCCGTTGCACTGTGCCAGGGCTGGAACGAAAACATCGTACACCACATCAACCAGAAATTTGTCGTGAAGAAATGCGGTGGAAAAACATCGTCGATCCGACGCACGCCAAGCGAATCTTCGCTCCGCAGGATGAGCCAGAGGAGAGCTAGGCGATCACGATTGTCGAAGCCCATCGAGGAAACGTCGATCGGCTTTCCAGCATGATCGACCAACCGCGCCATCGAACGCCAGCTTGCTTCTCGCATGAAATTGAAAATGTCATCTCGTGCAGAAATGTCGGGGTTGTCATAGGACGGTATATTGGACGGCTCTTCTCTATTTGGCCGATCGAAGTCAAGCGCTTTCAGGCTATCTGCGATTGCGATGTTTGCTGTCACTCGCGGATCCTCTCTTCTCTTCGGGATCGGCTC
>PLUZ01000420.1 GCA_003162995.1 Methylocapsa sp.
GGCATCGTGCACCGGCTCGACAAGGACACCTCGGGCCTTTTGGTGGTCGCGAAGACAGACGCGGCGCATCACGGACTGGCCAAGCTCTTCGCCGATCACGGGAAAACCTTGCCGCTCACCCGCGAATATCTGGCCTTCGTTTGGGGCACCCCGGCACGGCCTTCGGGCACAATCGACGCATCGCTCGGCCGTCATGCCACCGGCCGCCAGAAGATCGCGGTCGTGCCAGAAGGGCGCGGCCGCCGCGCGGTGACCCATTGGCGGCTTATCGAGAGCTTTGCTGGAGAAGCAAGCCTCGTCTCCTGCAGGCTTGAGACGGGGCGAACCCATCAAATCCGCGTCCATATGGCCCACATGGGTCATTCCGTGCTAGGCGATCCCCTATATGCGACAGGATTCAAGAGCAAGGCGGCGCGGCTTCCCTCGGAGGCTCAGGCCAACCTCGGCGCTCTCTCCCGGCAAGCTTTGCACGCGGCGGTGCTCGGTTTCCCGCATCCGGTGACGGGTGCCCCGATGCGCTTCGAAAGCCCTCTGCCGCAAGCGCTGCAAAGACTGCGGGACGCACTCGCGGGGCAGGACTCAAGATCCGGGTAGCGGCGTCTTGATACAGGTCAATATGCGATTCGCCGGTTCTGTTACCTCAGATCGCGTCAGATGGAGCCGGGAGACGGCGCCGGTAGGAAATTTTCTTTCCCTTCCTGTGGGGGCGGGCGGCAATTAAGCCCCTCTCACCAGCTTGGCGCAAGAAAAACGTACCAGTGTTGCTGGTTTCGCTCAAGAATTCACACTTATTTTACCGGAGGATCTAACTCCGCGAGCAAAGCCATGGTAATTTAACGGTGCGGTTAGAGGCGGCGTGGTACTTTTGTATCGTACAAATTGAACCTTCCGCGTCCTGGAATATTGCTAATCTTTAATCCCATTGCCTGGCCGAGTCCTCTTTCGGTCATGGTCGAGGCATTCTATATTAATCAATCGCATGGCCGACGTTTGAAATGGCCGAAGACGAACCCGCTAAAACAGGGGTTCAAGGAGAATCTGCAATGGCTGCCGCACTGCCAATGATTTCCGGTGAAAGTGGGCTCGCTCGCTATCTCAATCAAATTCGTCGGTTCCCGATGTTGGAACCGCAAGAGGAATATATGCTTGCCAAGCGCTGGCGCGAGCATGAGGATCCCGACGCGGCACACAAACTTGTAACCTCCCATCTCAGGCTTGTCGCCAAGATTGCGATGGGCTACCGGGGCTATGGCCTGCCGATCAGCGAAGTCGTCTCGGAAGGCAATGTCGGCCTCATGCAGGCCGTCAAACGCTTCGAGCCCGACAAAGGCTTTCGCCTGGCCACCTACGCCATGTGGTGGATTCGCGCCTCGATTCAAGAGTATATTCTGCGTTCCTGGTCGCTTGTGAAAATGGGAACGACAGCGAGCCAAAAGAAGCTTTTCTTCAATTTGCGCCGCGCGAAAAGTCAGATTTCGGCGCTGGAAGACGGCGATATGCGACCCGACCAAGTCAAGGTCATTGCCCACCGGCTCGGCGTCAGCGAACAGGACGTTATCGACATGAACCGGCGGATGTCAGGCGACGCCTCGCTCAATACGCCGCTGCGCGAGGAAAGCGAAGGCGAATGGCAGGATTGGCTTGTCGATGATGGCGCAAGCCAGGAGAATACCCTGGCCGATCGGGAGGAGAGCAACAATCGTCTCGATGCCCTGCACAATGCGCTCGGCGTTTTGAACCCGCGCGAACGGCGTATTTTCGAGGCGCGGCGGCTTGCCGATGATCCAATGACGCTCGAGGCCTTGTCCGACGAATTTGGAATTTCCCGCGAGCGGGTGCGCCAGATCGAGGTCCGTGCTTTCGAGAAAATTCAGTCCGCCGTGAAGACCGGGGTCGCGAAAACGGAATCGCTGCCCCAAAAGCGGATCGAGAGCCACGCCGCACCCCTCTAATACGTGGTTTCTCCTAGAGCATGTTCCGGTCAGATGACTCCGTCTGTAGGGCAAGTGCTCTAGCAAATCGTCTCGCGGGGCGAACGGCCTCGAAACCTGGGATTTGTCTCGCATCCGTGGAAAGCAAGCCGTCTTGGCGGAACCGGCTCTGACCGCTGTGGGCGATCAGCGACACTCATGGAGAGCCGGTCTTCTCGCGGCGAGGCCTTCACGATGATCGACCTGTATTATTGGACCACCCCGAACGGGCACAAGATCACTTTGTTCCTCGAAGAGGCGGGAGTTCCCTACACGATCCATCCGGTCAACCTCGGCCGAGGGGACCAGTTCAAGCCGGAATTTTTGGCGATTTCGCCCAATAATCGCATTCCGGCAATCGTTGACCAAGATCCCGCCGACGGCGGCGCCCCGGTGTCCATTTTCGAATCAGGCGCCATCCTCCTCTATCTCGCTGAAAAGACGGGCAAATTCCTGCCAAAGGATTTGCGCGGCCGGATCGCGGCGCTCGAATGGCTCTTCTGGCAGGTCGGCGGCCTTGGCCCGATGGCCGGCCAAAACCATCATTTCAAACAATACGCACCCGAGAAGCTCAGCTATGCGATCGAACGTTATGTGAACGAAACCAACCGTCTCTACGCTGTTCTCAATAAGCGCCTGGCGGACTGGGCCTTTGTCGCGGGGGAGTATTCGATCGCCGATATGGCCTCCTACCCTTGGATCGTCCCTTACGAAAATCAAGGCCAGAAGCTTGCGGATTTTCCGCATCTCGAACGCTGGTTTGAAGCGATCCGTGCGCGTCCCGCAACGCAACGCGCCTATACCAAAGCGGCAGAAATCAATAGAGCGCCGATCCCTGTCGACGAAGAATCGCGCAAAACCCTGTTCGCGCAGACGGCAGCCAATGTGAAATAGGGTTCGCCACCGCCCCGCCGCAATCAGCCGCTTTGGTTTGCTTTATTTCTTGAATTTGCCGGCTTATATCGGCCCCCTAAAGATCATCTTGGCCAACCCGGCCCGCGCCTCATGGCGA
>PLUZ01000381.1:0-42294 GCA_003162995.1 Methylocapsa sp.
TTAATCTGGACGATCCCTCGGACTACGAGGACCCAGTTTCTCAGCGAGCCATGGCCTTCTGCCACGTAGCCAAACTCGCGGACACCGTCCAAAATGAGGCGGTCAAGGAGCTGTGTTTGACGATGCTCCGAAAGCTCAACGCCAGTATAAGAACACCCTCGACGGCGGACCTCCGGTCCATTGAAGGGGGGCAAAAGTAGGTGTCTGGCGCGGCCTCGGGCTGACCGTCGCGACCTTAGGCTCCCCGCACCGCCCTGTGCACGTTTGACTTTTCGTTTCAGAGTAAAACCGCGTCACTGATCAATGAAAGGTGCCGCCATGCGATGAAGGCATTGTCCCGGGTGGACAATTTTCGGACTAGCCTGACGCGCCCGTTCGGCACTTTGAGATAGCCTTGCGCTCCTCCAAAGCCTGGATCGAAGATCCCGCTATTCGGTCTTTCAGGCTTCGTCGAAATTGAGCGGGCCTGGTGGAGGCGAGGTTTTACAAAACTCTTGCAACCTATTGAAATATTTTGGCCATTTTTTGTCGTATTTTACAATAGAGCCTCGCAAAATCAATGCCTTAGTGCGGACTCTGACTCCGTTAATCCTGGATCAAATCCAGGTCCCCCAGCCAGCTGAAATTATTGATATTAAAAGATTTTACAAAATCGTGTCACAAACTAAAGCGAGCGTGTCACAGCTAGGTCACAAGTTGGCGCTGTGATCGTGAGAGCGGTCGTTTNNGGTCACGGTGAGAAGAACTCACGGCGAGCATATCTAGTCAGCATCGCCTCAATAAGCAGAATTCAAAAGTGCAGCCAACCGGTTCTGAGTCGCGCCAGAAACAGACCTTGAGAGCTGCAAAGTGATAAGTGTTGCGCAGCACTTCGAGTGTCTCAAGTTAGCCGTTGGCGTCTGTCTTGAATTCCTTGAATTTGCATTCGGCTCCGTATTATATCGAGATCGTCAGGATAGAATGTGGTGGCTCTGAGATCGCCGGACAACACGCCGAGAGCAGAGCCGCGTTTACGTCAAGACGCCCCTCATCAACTGTGGCAAAACTTTTTTCTCTGTCTCATGAAACGCGACAACCCACTTTCCATGAGAAGAGGATCCCTTTGGAGACCAGCACCGCGCTGTCTCCGGTGAAAGTAATTTTTGCATTTCCGATGCGCCAAAACCTTTGTACGGAGAAATGGATGAGGTTTCCAAATTTTAGGCGTTCCGCGGCCTCGACGGAAACTCTCGGGCTCGACACGCCAGCGGTATCCGAAGCGACGGCGGCAAGTGGTGAGACCAAGGCCAATGTCTTCAACTCCTGTTCGCGCAATGATATTGCCCTCGTCGACCGTCTCGCGATGGCACTCGAAGCATAGGGCATCGCGCCTTCGATCGACCGCACCGAAATCTATGCTTTTGAGGAATGGTGGAAGCGTATCGAAGTTTTGATCAGCGCGACCGATACGATTTGTTTTTGTGCTGAGTCCCGCCGCCGCCACCTCGGAGATTTGCCGGGAGGAACTGGCTTTTGCCATCTCGCAACAAAAGTGTATCGCGCCGATCGTCTGCTGCCCAATCAAGGACGATAGCGTTCCGCCGGATTTGAACCAAAAGAACCATTGCGGGATTCATATGAGACACGCCCCCAAGCGGGGTCGCGAGTTTCCACCGTAGCCCCATGGAAAGTACTCCGTCACCTCATTGACGCAGATCGACCTCATTTCGGAATGGGATCGCGAACGCGAGCACTACGCTTCGAAGACCTGCACTGTGATACTGCCGGTGATGGGTCCGGGNNTATTTTTCCACCCAAAAGCGCTTCCCGGTCACGTGGAAGCACGTGACCGGGAAGGGAATCACACAAACTCGCAGAGTTGAAGCATGTCCGAATCGAGTAAGCCGAGCACCTGTTTGGGGCATGCCTTTGTCGGGATATGCTGTAAGTATCTTCAGCCGGTGGGAGAATAATCGGCATGCGCGTGGCGATCGTCCATTTTTGGCTCGTTTCCATGCGGGGCGGCGAAAAAGTCCTCGAGGCGCTTTGCCAATTGTTTCCAGAAGCCGATATTTTCACCCATGTTTACGATCCCGGGCTCGAGTCCGAAACGATCCGTAAACACAAGATCGTTACAACCTTTATCAATTCGCTGCCGCGTGCGCGGCGCTATTACAAGCACTACCTCCCGCTAATGCCGCTCGCGCTCGAACAGATCGATCTACGCGGCTACGATCTCGTCATCAGCAGCGAATCAGGCCCGGCCAAAGGGATCATACCGCCCGCTGGCGCGGTGCATATTTGCTATTGTCACTCGCCCATGCGTTACGTCTGGAACATGTTTCACGACTACCGCGAGCACGCCGGCTGGTTTCGCCGTCTCATGATGCCGCCGCTCTGTCATTATTTGCGCATTTGGGATGCCACCGCGTCGATGCGGGTCGATCGCTTCATCGCGAATTCGGCGACCGTCGCCGCCCGCATTGAAAAATACTATCGCCGGGACGCGGAGGTAATTCATCCGCCAGTCAATGTGGAGTTGTTCGAGAGCGTTCCCGCGGGCGAGGTCGAAGATTATTACCTCATGGCCGGCGAACTTGTCGCATACAAAAGGCCGGAGCTTGCCGTCGAGGCGTTTAATGCGCTTGGCCGCCGTCTGATCGTGATCGGCGGAGGAGAAATGCTGGCCGAGGTTCGCAAACTCGCGGGCCCCACGGTGACAATCATGGGACAACAGCCTTTCAGCGTCTTGCGCCACCATTATGCACGGTGCCGCGCGCTGGTATTTCCCGGTGAGGAGGATTTTGGGATGATCCCCGTTGAAGTGATGGCAAGCGGCAGGCCGGTCATTGCTTATGGGCGCGGCGGGGTGACCGAATCCGTCACCGCGGGCGTGTCGGGGTTGTTTTTCGAGGAGCAAACAGCCGCCGCGATTGAACGGGCTATCCATGACTTCGAGCGGATGAGTTTTGATTCGCGTGCAATCCGCGCTCAGGCCGAGAAATTTAACACCCACAAATTCTTGACCGCGTTCACCGCNNCGGTTCCGTGAAGCCAATAAGGCACCGAATTGCCGGCCGCTGGATTAGATCCCTTCTAATATAACTCTAATATAGCAGAATAGAATAGTTATAATTATAATCTATATATATTCTATTGACGCTGGGTTTAGCCGCCTTTATTTTGAATATTGAAGTTGTTCGGTNNTGCGGGGTTATTCCAAATCGTCTGGCTGGACTATGGGCTGCTGGGGGGTGTCATGCGTCTGCGTAATATTTTGGTCTTTGGCGCCATGGCCCTCTTATCGGGACGAGCTTCCCTGGCCCAGGACGCTTCTCCAGGCGATGCTTCTCCCGTGGATCCCACCGGCGCGATCGAGCTTCCCGAGGTTGAGGTTGAGGCCGTATCGGGCAATGCCAATACCAGTGCCATGCAGGCGTTCCAGAACAAGATGAATGCCATGGATCAATCGCGGGACAATTTTCTGCTCCCGAAGTTTGGCGCCACCTCCTACAATATGGATCGCGAGACCCTTGAGGCGCTTCCGCAAGGCGACAACACGCCAATCGACAAAGTGCTTCTTCAGGCGCCGGGTGTTTCTTACGATTCAGCGGTGAGCAATCCCGATTACCATGTCCGCAACGAATATGCGAACGTGCAATACAGGATCAATGGCATCCTGCTTCCAGAGGGGGTTTCTGGCCTGGGTCCGGTGTTGGAGACTGGCTTCATCGGGAATTTGAACCTGCTCACTGGAGCGCTGCCAGCCCAATATGGGCTGCGCACCGCGGGTGTTGTCGACCTCACAACAAGGAGCGAGTTCACGCCGGGCGGGAGTTTGAGCCTGTACGGTGGCAGCTTTGGGACCGTATCGCCGAGCTTCAATTATGGCGGAAGCAGCGGAGAGACCCAATATTTCTTCACTGGCCGATACATGCAGAACAACGAAGGTCTCGAAAATGCAACGCCGACCGTAGACCCGATCCATGATCATACGGAGCAGGGGAAGTTCTTCGGTTATGTATCGACGATGCTCGGAGATTCAACCCGGCTGACCTATATGACCGGCACCGCCATCAGTCAGTTTCAAATTCCCAACGTCGCGGGTCAGCAGCCATTGGGAGATTTCGGCGGCACATGGTTTAATTCGGCAAATCTCAACGAAAACGAATATGACAGCTATGTCTTCAATATTTTGGCGCTGCAGACCAAGGGCGCGAACTATGACATGCAGCTTTCCTTTTTCAATCGCTACACAGACGTGCATTTCGTTCCCGATATTTACGGCGATTTGGTTTTCAACGACGTCGCCTCGAACGTCACCCGCCAAAGCCTCCTCAATGGGATTCAGTTCGATGGAGCCTACCGGCTGAACGATCGGCACACGCTGCGCGCGGGGGTCGCGGTCAGCGGCGAGGAAACGCAGGTCAACAACACTTCGACGGTCTTGCCGCTCGCCCCGGATGGCACCCCCTTGCCTTTGCCGCTTAATGTGACCGACTATAATTCAAAAATTGGCTGGAACCTTGGCGGCTATATTCAAGACGAGTGGAAAATAACGAACAATCTTACCCTGAACACAGGTCTGCGCTTCGACCAATTGTATCAATTCGTCGACGCGAACCAGTTCAGTCCTCGCATTGCGCTCGTCTACAAGCCTTTCGAGGACACCAGCATTCATGCCGGATATGCGCGCTATTTCACGCCGCCGATGCAAGCGCAGGCGACGCCAACGAATCTCGCTTTGTTCAACAATACGACGCAGCAGCCGGTGATTGACGCCAATAGCCCCGTGCTGCCGGAACGGTCGCATTATTTCGATGTCGGCGTGGACCAGAAGGTTCTCCCAGGCCTCACCGTGGGCGCCGATGCCTATTTGAAACTCGCGACCGATCTCCTTGACGATGGGCAGTTCGGTCAGGCGGTGGTGCTGACCCAATTCAACTACGCGAACGGATATAGCGAAGGGCTAGAATTCAAGGCCAAGTACCAAAATGACGGGTTCACGGCCTATGCGAATTTTTCGACGAACCGGACCAAGGCCATCAATGTGGTTTCAAACCAATATCTCTTCACCGATCCCGTCGAATTCGCCTACATCAACAATAATTATCACTTCATCGACGATGCCCAGTTGATCACAGCTTCGGCGGGCGCCTCCTACAAATGGGACAATACGCTGGTAAGCCTCGATGGCATTTACGGCTACGGGCTGCGCGCCGGCTTCGCCAACCTCGATCATGTGCAGCCCTACACGCAATTCAACTTTGCCATCGCCCGTGACTTCAACATTTTGCCAAACGCCATATGGCCTAGCGATAAACCGCTCAATTTGCGGTTCACTGTCGTCAATCTCTTGGACACGCTTTACTTGCTTCGAAGCGGCACCGGCATTGGGGAATTTGCGCCGCAATACGGGCCGCGCCGCGGTTTCTTCGTCACGCTTTCGCAAAAGCTGTGAGCGACCGTGGCAAACTGCGGCGGGCCTGGCTATGGCAGGCTATGGAATGAACGAAATGCCCACGCCGCCGTGGCCAAGTGCTGTGGCATTTGGCCACTGTCATGATTTCTCCCGTCATTCGTCTTAACCTTAGGATCGATGAGATTCCACAAATCCGCCACCGGTCTTGTGTAGCACGGTACCCAACCATGCCTGCGACCGCTTCGCGAGAAGGGGAGTAAGGAGTCCAATGAGATGGAAAATTCCCTCGCCGGAATATTTCATCGGGGCCAATATCCGGTTCTGCGCCGGCCGGAAGAATAAGAAGAATTAAGAGGAGAGAACACGAAATGATGTCTACTGACGACGGCCGCCTGGCGACACGGAGCGGGCTACGCGGTTCATCAGGGGGAATTTTGGCGGCTTTGGTGTTTGGCGCGTTGCTTTGTGCGCTTCTTGGCGCGCCTCTTGGCATCAGCCCGGCTGTTGCGCAAACGGCCGCCTCGGTGCCGGAAGCCGGATCGGGAGCAACCTCGCCAGCAGCGGCCGCGCCGGTTTCGCCTCTCGATACGGCACCCGCCGCCGACGCCGCCGCGCCGCCAGCGGAAGCCGCTAAACCGCCGCCGGGCATCACGGATGCCTTGCTGGCTTCCGCCTTGCCGCGCGATCTTTCGCCTTGGGGCATGTTTCTCAATGCCGTCCTCCCTGTCAAGCTTGTCATGGTGGGACTGGCTTTCGCCTCGCTCGCGACCTGGACGGTCTGGCTTGCGAAAACGCTCGAGCTCTGGAACGCAAAACGCTTGGCGCGGCGCGGCCTTGAAGTGCTAGCCAGCGCCACCAGCCTGCGCGCGGCGGAAAAGGAGCTCGCCAAGCAGCCGCAGCAAGCGCGATCTCCCTTGGCGCGGTTTGTCGCGGCAGCTGTGGGCGAAGCCGACCGTTCCGAGGGTCTTGCCTCCGAAGGTGTCAAGGATCGCGCCGCCACTCTGCTGTCGCGCATCGAAGCGCCAGCGGGCCGGGTAATCCTGCGGGGCACCGGGGTTCTCGCGACGATCGGCGCGACGGCGCCTTTTGTCGGCCTGTTTGGCACCGTCTGGGGGATAATGGATAGCTTCATCGGCATATCGAAGACCAATACGACCAATCTCGCGGTGGTGGCGCCTGGCATCGCCGAAGCGCTGCTGGCGACGGCCATGGGGCTCATCGCGGCGATTCCGGCGGTCGTGATGTATAACGGTTTTGCTCGTGCCATCACCGGCTATCGCGCCCAGCTCGGCGATGCGGCGGCGGAAGTTCTGCGGCATCTGTCGCGCGACCTCGACCGCGAGGATTTTCCGCGCAAGGAAGCCGCCCCGGTTGTCCGGCTGCGGCAAACGGTGGAGTAGACGCCGATGGCCATGCGTCTCTCCCTCGAAGAGGATCGCGTCGAGGAAACCCATGAGATCAATGTGACGCCGTTCATCGACGTCATTTTGGTTTTGCTGATTATTTTCATGGTGGCGGCGCCGCTCTCCACGGTCGATGTCAAAGTCGATCTTCCGGCCTCCACCGCGCAACCCGCGCCGCGTCCCGATAAGCCGGTGTTTGTAACGGTGAAAGCCGACCTTTCCCTGGCGCTCGGCGACGACCCTGTCAGCCGCGAGACTTTGGCGGCAGCCCTCGATGCGGCAACCCGGAACGACAAGGAGCAGCGGATCTTCGTTCGCGCCGACCGCAAGGTGGCTTATGGCGACGTGATGGAAATGATGAACCTGCTGCGCGCCGCCGGTTATCTCAAGATCGGGCTTGTCGGCATGGAGGAGACGGCCCCCACGGGCGGCGCCGCGCCCGCCAAGCCCTTAGAAACCAAGCCCTTGGAGCCGAAGCCGTGACGGCCGCCGGCATGGTTTCCGGCACGTCCGCCAATGGAGTGGCCAACACGGTCGCAAATTCAGTTTTGCCCGCCGATGACGAGCCGTCGCTGCGGCGCTGGTTGTTCGCCGCCGTTGCGGTTGTCGTTGTCCATGCGGCGATCGTCTTTTGGATCTTGTGTGTTCGCGACATGCGCGCGGCCGGGGTCCAGCCGGAGGCGATTATGATCGAACTCGCGCCGGTGGATGTCGCGCCGCCAAGCGAGGCACCGGCTGAGGTCACGCCGGGTCCGCAAATGACAAAGGCCGTACCCGAGGAGGCCGAACAGCCGCAAGTGATCCCGGTTCCGGAGCTTCCTCCAGCGCCCAAGCCCGACGCCGTCCTGACGACCCCGCCCAAGCCGAAACCGAAACCGAAGAAGATCGAGAAGGAAGAGCCGAAGCCTGTGGTGAAGCGGACGCACGAACCGCCGGCGCCGCGCACCAGCGCTCCGCCTCGCGCGGCGGCGGCGTCCCAGACAGCCGCCTCACATGCGTCGAGCGCGGCGGAGGCGTCGGCGTGGCGCAGCTCCTGGGCCGCGGCTTTGAGTTGGGCCAAACATTATCCGGAAGCGGCGCGGGCGCGGGGCGAGCAAGGCACGGTCCGTCTCGCACTCACGATCGATCGCGGCGGTCACGTCGTGTCGGCGAGGGTTATTGGCAGTTCCGGCTCGTCCACGCTTGATCAAGCGGCGCTCGACATGGCGCGGCATGCGAGCGGCCGGCCATTGCCGCCGGAGATGGGATCGAGCGTCAGTCTCACCGTGCCGATCCGATACAGCATCAATTAGGGAGCGGCAGGGAACCCTGCAGCGGGAGCGGCTCTTCGTCATGCGCGGCATCGGCCGTTAGCAACGCCGACGCCAGTTTAGTCCGATTGACGGCCGCGCAAACAGGCTTGCCCCAGGCGCCGTGAAATACAAAGCGGGTTCAAGCGAAAAATCTTGGTGCGGGAGTTGCTCTCTTCACGCACCCTCGCTTGCTCATGCGGCATTGCGTGACTCGTGATGCGTACCGCCGCACGCGGGAAGCCGCATCCCATCAGACTTGAACCGGCTTGTCTCGTCTTCTCCCACGGGCCAAGCGATCCGCCGGAGACATCATCACCTTCGTGTTAGACCGTGACCTGGGCGCCGAGCTCGACGACGCGATCGGACGGAATCGAGAAGAAGTCGGTCGCGTTCGCCGCTTGTCTCGCGAGAGCGATAAAGAGCCGGTCCTGCCACAAGGGCATGTCCGAATTGGGGGCGGGCTTGATCGTATACCGGCCGAGAAAAAACGATGTCGTCATGATGTCGAATTTCAAGCCTGCCTTGCGCAATGAGGCGAGCGCGGCGGGAACGCGTGGACTTTGCATGTAGCCATAATGCAGGACAACACGAGTGAAATCCTCGGAAAGCTTCTCGATTTGAAAGCGCTTGCTGGCAGGAACCCGCGGCGTATCTTCAGTCAAGACTGACAAAATCCAAACGCGTTCGTGAAGGACCTTGTTGTGTTTGAGATTATGCATCAAGGCGGAAGGCGCTATCTCAGGAGAACTCGTGAGGAAAACAGCGGTTCCTGCCACCCGCATCGGTTTCGACTTCTCCAGCATACGGATGAGATCGGGTGTTGGGATCGAATCGCGGCGAAGTTTTTGCGTAAGAAGCCTTGTGCCGCGAACCCAGGTCCACATCACAACCATCGAGCAGCCTGCGATTAGCAGAGGCACCCAGCCGCCATCGATGATCTTCATGAGATTGGCGGTAAGAAACGCCAAATCGATGGCGAGAAAGCCGGAAACAAACAGGCCCGCGAGCCAAACCGGCCAATGCCAGCATTTCCAGACCACGACGAAAGCGAGCGAGGTGGTCGCCACCATGGTCCCAGTCACCGCTATTCCATAGGCGGAGGCGAGCGAACTTGAACTCTTGAACACAAGCACCAGCACCAAAACTCCGATCAAGAGCAGACGATTGATGCGTGGAAGAAAGATCTGACCTTCCTGGGTCTCGGATGTGTGCAAAATCAGCATGCGCGGCAGCAGCCCGAGCTGAATCGCCTGGCGCACAAGCGAGAACGCGCCGGTGATGACGGCCTGACTCGCGATGACCGTCGCGATCGTGGACAGGATGACGAGGGGCAGAAGAGCCCAGTGCGGCGCGAGCAGGAAAAACGGATTGTCCACGGCCGCCGGATTGGCGAGAACAAGCGCGCCCTGGCCGAGATAGTTCAAGCTCAGCGCCGGAAGCACGAAGAGAATCCAGGCGGTTTGAATAGGCGCGCGGCCGAAATGACCCATGTCCGCGTAAAGCGCCTCGGCCCCTGTTACCGCAAGGAAGACGGAGCCTAGCACGACGAAGCCGAGGAGGCCGTGGCCAAACAGAAATCGCAAGCCATGGATAGGATTGAAGGCGAGAAGGATGCGTGGCGCATCGCCGATATGGGCCGCGCCCAAGACTCCGATAACCAGAAAAAAAACCGCCATGATGGGGCCGAAGAAGGCAGCGACGCGCGCGGTGCCGCGCCTTTGCGCCCAAAAGAGCGACACCAGAATAAGGATGGTGATCGGCAGGATATAGGGCGAGAAAATCGGCGTCACGAGTTCGAGTCCCTCGATGGCCGAGAGGACCGAAATCGCTGGCGTGATGATCGCGTCGCCCGAAAACAGCGCCGCCCCCGCGACACCGAGAAAGAAGACCGGCACCACGGCGTGGCCAAGCGCCGACTGGGCGAGTGCCATCAGGGATAGGATGCCGCCTTCGCCCCGATTGTCCGCGTGCATGAGAAACAACACATATTTCGCGGTAACGGTAAAGAACAGCGCCCACATGAGCAGGGATATGGTTCCAATCACCCCGCCATCCGTGACCCCGGCCGCTTTGATATGATTTAGTGATTCACGCAACGCATAGAGCGGACTCGTGCCAATGTCGCCGAACACGACGCCGAGCGATCCGAGAGCCATGCCGGCGAAGGCAGTTTTTCGCGGTACGGCAGGTTCACCCGCCTCTGGTTGCGAGGCGGCGGGAGAAACCGGCTCTTGCGTGATCTGTTGCCCCATTCAAATATCCACCGTGGCCGCATTCCAGCGCCGGTACGCCCGCGAACCCGGTTGCTGCGACGCAATGTAGCCTTTTGCCGCCGGGGAGAGAAGAGTTATCCCGCGCGAACATCCCGCGTTCCGCACAGCATCGCGGCCGCGATTTCAAACTTCCCGTTTTGCGACCAAGCCAGAAGGCCCGCAGCCGCACGCAAGGCGTGAAGTTTGAAGCTGGCCGCGCCAGCCTCGCCGGGGCGCTAGAAATAGGACAGGCAGNNGATAACACAAGCTTGTGCAAAACTTGCGGCGCAGGAGGCGGAATAGGATGAGCGCCTGGACAAAATAGAAACATATGATAGTTTTTTTATGCTTTGCCATTAAATAATCAAAATTAATTAACTAAAATATTGAATACCTGTCCGTGGTTCAGTGCGCGGACGGTGAGGGGGAGAATGACGCAAGCTCAGGAGTAAGGGCTTACAAGGCAAAGAGTTGCGGGCTGATTCCGGACCGTAGGGCGGCTGAACATTGTACAGTTGAGTCCAATGCTTACCCATATGGAGCATTGACAATCGATGGCAGTCGATAAATTACTACCCAAGGTTTCAATCGTAAATTAAGCCTCTCCTGCCCGACGGTTTAACTTAGGTACAATACAGGAAATGTCCAGACGGCTCTTGGTGTGCCGCCCGCGTGATGTCTTTAATCTTAAGTCCAGCAGTGGCATGTTTGAAGTGTGATGATGGGTAGGTAAATATAAAATTATGCCATTCATTGGTGATGATGGCGAATTTTTAACTTATGCGGATACAAGTTTCGTGAGAAGGTTAGCAATGATGAGATTAGCATTCCTCGCCGCTCTGGTAACGATCTCTGGTCCAGTATTGGCGGATCCTGGGCCGATGGGTTTGCCTGACTTCTCGATCGAGAAGTCCTGCTCATTGTTTGCTGGGCATCCACGCCCGCTCGTGTTGTGCCAGGATACGGAATCCCGCTATCGCGGCGAAGTCGCGAGTTCGTGGGCCCAAACGCCGGTCTTAGAAAGGGAGGCGTGCGTGAAGCTCGCTAGTCAGTCCCAGCGCGGGAAATACGAGGTGCTCGCGCGCTGTCTGCGCACGGCTATCTCGGAGGCCGCTTGGAAAGACGCCGTCGGATCCATCAAGCAATCCGCGATTGAGCGGGATACTAGATCGCCATGATTTTGGAAGGAATCCATCCAAAATCATGGATGTGATCGAATCCAAAAGTTTAGTAGGGATGCGGGCGAAACCCGGTTTCCACTTTTCCTCATCCCGCTCTGGACCATGATCGCTTCAAGAGAAATCGCTCATCGTCTCGATCTCTTTGTTTTGCCGCATATTCCGCGCTCGAGGAGACCGGGTTCGCGGCATTTCAGATCACATAATCATCATCAAACGACCTTGTATTACGCAGCCGTATGAAAACCTTGTCGTCGGGCTTTAGGCCAAGATCCTTATAGGCGTGCATGGATAGAGCTGCGTCGACGACGGCTTGATCGTCGATGCGCGCGAGTTCGACATTCACCGAGGAACCGGCAAAGGCGATATGGCTGATTTTTGCGGCGATGCCAGATCCGTCGGTATTCTCACGCCTGATTTCGACGTCATGAGGCCGTACGAATGTCACGCCGTTTGCGCTTGACGGGCTCGCCGCCACGGCCGTGCTGCCATTGGGCTTGCGGCCATGAAAAAGATTGTAGCTGCCGAGGAACTTGAAGACGAATGGATTGGCCGGGTTGTCGTAGATTGTTTCCGGCGACGCGAATTGTTCGATTCTCCCTTCATTCATAACGGCAACCCGATCCGACACTTCAAGCGCTTCTTCCTGGTCGTGGGTGACGAGGATGGTCGTCACGTGGATCTTGCTATGCAATTTGCGAAGCCAGCGCCGCAGCTCGCGCCGGACGGTTGCGTCGAGGGCGCCAAAAGGTTCGTCGAGCAATAGGACACTCGGCTCGACCGCGAGCGCCCGGGCGAGCGCCACCCTTTGCCTTTGGCCGCCGGAGAGCTGCGATGGATAGCGCTGCGCGAAGTTTTGCAGCTGGACAAGTTGCAAAAGCTCGCCGACCTTGGCGCGGATCTCCGCCTCCCTTGGCCGTTGCCGCCAAGGCTTCGCGCGCAGCCCGAAAGCGACGTTCTCAAAGACGCTCATGTGCTTGAACAGGGCATAGCTTTGGAAGACAAAACCGATGCGCCGCTTTCCCACCTCCTGACAGGTCACGTCGTGGCCGTCGAAAAGGATTGGCCCACTGCCGGGGTCGGCGGCTTCCATGCCGGCGATCACGCGAAGAAGCGTTGTCTTGCCGCAGCCGCTTGGCCCGAGCAGCGAGACAAGTTCGCCGGTTTCCACTTTGAAATTGACATTGCTGAGCGCCTTGAACCGATTGAAGGTCTTGCTGACCCCGATAATTTCGATGCTCATGGCATGTCTACTCCTTCTACCTCGGTCATCGCAGCCTTGCCGGTTTTGCGTTCAACGAGCACCTGGACAACCAGAGTCACAACTGCCAGCAGGGCAAGCAAAGATGCGACGGTAAAGGCGGCCTGGTTGTTATATTCGTTCCATAGTTTCTCAATACGCAACGGCATGGTGTCGTTGGCGTCTGTATGACCGGAGACCACGGACACCGCGCCAAACTCGCCAAACACGCGCGCCGTGCAAAGAATGACGCCGTAAAGTAAAGCCCATTTCACGTTCGGCAAGGTCACCGTGCGGAAAGTGCGCCAGCCGGAGGCGCCGAGCGAGAGTGCTGCCACTTCCTCGTCGGACCCTTGAGAGTCCATCAGCGGAATCAACGAGCGCGCGACAAAAGGAAAAGTGACGAAAATCGACGCGAGTGCGATCGCCAAGGGTGTGAAAATGATCCCGGTGAAGCTCTGGGTGAATGCGAACGGCCACCATTCTTGCGCAAAGCCACGCCAGTGGAGAGAGAAAGGGTCCGGCCAGGTCAAGTTCGAGGCCCATGGGCCGAACACACCACTCCGGCCAAGCAGCAGTACGAAGATGAGTCCCGCGATGACGGGCGAGACCGAGAAAGGCAGGTCGATCAGCGTGATCAAAAGAGAGCGGCCTTTGAACCGGAACTTTGTGACCGACCATGCGGCGGCAAGACCGAAGACAATATTGAGGGGGACGACGACAGCGGCGATCCCCATGGTCAGCCTGATCGAACTCCAAGTTTTCTCGGCCTGACTCCGGTCAGACGAAAGCTTGCGCCGTTCGGCCGGACTTAGCTTTGCGCCCTCGGGCGGGCTTGCGGCGTAAAAGACGCTGGCGTAGGCGTCAAACCCCTTGGAAAGCGCCTGAGAGAACACATTCACAACCGGGACAACGATAAAAACGGAGAGAAAGAGGACCGTCACCGCGATAGTGACACGGCGGACGAGCGGATGGGTCGGAGGGGCTGGTTTCCCTGTCCCTCCCATGGTCGGATTTTGGTGCGGCGCTCCTGCCATGGACGAGTCCTCATTCCGATGTGCGTCGATGAAGGAAACCGCGCGTATGCGTCAGGCTACCCGATGTTCGCGGCGGCGCGTCCACCATTCGATCCCGTTGATGCCGAGAAGAAGGAGAAGCGAGAAAAACAACAACACAATGCCGATGGCAGTGGCTTGCGCGGTGCGGAAGTCGTCGAGCTTAATGACAATCTGCAAAGGCGCGATTTGCGACTTTCCGGGAATGTTTCCGGCGATGAAGATCACCGAACCATATTCGCCGATCGCGCGGGCGAAGGCCAAGGCCACACCGCTGAGCCACGCCGGGAAGATTTCCGGAAAGATGACGCGGCGAAAAATGGTCCAGCTGTTGGCGCCAAGGCTCAACGCGGCATGTTCATTTTCCGTATCCCATTCCCGCAGCACCGGCTGGACCGTGCGCACCACGAAAGGAAGACCAACGAAGATGAGAACGAGCACGATGCCTGTGTTGGTATTCGAATAAGGGAAACTCAACCACGATAGGGCATCGGCGGAGACAATCTCGCCAACGCCGGCGAGCCCCGCGAGCCAGTTCACCAAGTCCGCGAGATGGCGGCCGAGCCCGCCGATCCAGCCATTCGCCAGAAAAAGCGAACTGAATGTGAGGCCGGCAACCGCGGTCGGCAAGGCAAAGGGAAGGTCAATCAGCGCGTCGAAAAAGCGCCGTCCCGGGAAAGGCTCGCGCACAAGCACCCATGCAACGATCAATCCGAAGATACCATTGACAGCCGCCGCGATGGCGGAGGCCGTGAAGGTGAGCTTGAAGGAAGCCATAACGATCGGATCGGTTATCGTTTGCCAAAATTCACTCCAGCTCAGCTGCGTGGTCTTGAAAACCATGCCGGCGAGAGGAATGAGAACCAGCGCCGATAGATAAAACAGCGTGTAGCCGAGGGTCAGCGGCAGCCCTGGAATAAGACGCGATGGCCTCGATGGAGAGGAAAACAGCTTGCCTGCCGGCGGTCTTGGAGGGGAGCGGTCCTCCGTTACGGCGTTTCCGGTCATTTGGCGGGCCTGTAAATTTGGTCGAAGAGCGCTCCGTCGGCGAAGAACGCTTCCTGCGCCTTTGGCCAGCCGCCAAAGATCTCGTCGATAGTGAAGAGCGGGATCGGCGGCATGTCCGAGCTATATTTCTTCAAGGCCTCGACGTCGCGCGGCCTATAATGATTTTGCGCGACGATTTCTTGTGCCTCTGGCGTATAGAGAAACTTTAGATAGGCTTCCGCGACATCGCGCGTGCCTTTTTTGTCCACGACCTCGTCGACGACGGCGACAGGCGGTTCGCCGAGAATGCTGCTCGAGGGATAGACGATTTCGAATTTGTCCTTGCCGAATTCGTCAAGCGCCAGCCAGAGTTCGTTTTCCCAGTTCAACAGGACGTCGCCAAGCTGCTTTTGGGCGAAAGTGACGGTCGCGCCACGCGCGCCCGTATCGAGAACAGGCACGTTGTTGTTGTAGAATTTCTCGATCACCGCCCGAGCTTCAGCGTTCTGGTAGACTGGGAAATCCCGTGCTGAACGCGCCGCCTCCTGCGCGTCCTTCAGCCCCTGAAACGTCGTGAGATCATGAGTCTTCGCATTGGCCGTTGCGCCCCAAAGCGCGAGGAATGCCCAGCGTGCAGCGGCGCCCGTTTTGGGGTTGGGCACGATCACCTGCACGCCAGGCCTAGTTAAATCCTTCCAATCCCTGATGTTTTTCGGGTTTCCCTTGCGCACCAGAAAGCCGACGGTTGATGTATAGGGGGAGGAATTATAAGGCAGTTTCTCCTGCCAGCCAGGATTGATCAGCCCGGCCCGCTCGATCGCGGTGATATCCCAGCCGGCGCCCAAGGTGACGACGTCGGCTTTCAATCCATCGATCACCGAACGCGCTTGCTTGCTCGATCCCCCGTGCGACTGTTCGAAGGTCACGCTTACGCCCGTGCGGGCTTTGTAGTGCTCCGCGAACACAGCGTTGATATCCGTGTAGAGTTCCCGAGTGGGATCATAGGAAACATTGAGGAGCTTCGCCTCCTCGCTCAGCGCCGGAAGTGAGATGGCGGCACATAATAGGCTTAAGCACGCAATTCCCGCACCGGCCAAAAATGACCGTATGCCCAAATCGCGCAAACAAGTCGCGGATTGTTGTCCTTGCAATATCCGGACGGCTGCGGCGATTGCGGCGAAATCGCCCACTATAAAAGGAAACTTCAACACGAAGCCTATCCGATTCTGTATTGTTAGAAAGTGCCGCGTCAACGACAGCTGTGCGCATGATTTCGTCAACTAAGTCTATAGATTAAACTTTTGTCAATAGCCACCGGGCCGCCCGGCCAAATCCGGTTATTTCCAGCATTTCAAGGAGCCGGGGGTTCGCGTTAAGCTGCTGAGATTAGGGAGGCGAGCGGATTTGCCAGGGCGATATTTTCTGGACGGTAATTTGGGCTTCCGTCCCGCCGCATTGGACCGGTGCCAGAAAAGGAAGCAGACCGTGCCGTGCCAAACCGCCTGACTCTGCCATCCTTCGCGCTTGGTACAGGGAATTCCATAGCGGCGGGCCGGCCGCGCGGGAAGACCGCAAATACTGGTGGCCCGCCGGACCGCGCTCCGGCGCCGGCTGTCTAGACTTGAGCGGGCCCGTCTATGCGCCCGCGCTTTCGCTTTGGACGGAGCTTCTGCCGACGCAGCTATAGACAAAACCACGCCGGGCCATTTCCGCCGGATCGTAAATGTTGCGGAGGTCGACCATGACCGGTGAAGCGAGAGCCGATTTGACGCGATCGAGATCAAGCGCGCGAAACGCATCCCATTCGGTCACGATGACGAGTGCATCGGCTTTTTCGCAGCAGGAATAAGGGTCGTAAAAAAAGGTAAGGTCGCTGAGGACGAGGCGCGCCTGATCCATGCCTTCAGGATCGAAGGCATGGATCCGCGCGCCATTGTCCTGCAGAGCCGTGATGATCGAAATCGCGGGCGAATCGCGCATATCGTCGGTGTTCGGTTTGAAGGTAAGGCCCAATACCGCGATTGTTTTACCGCGCACCGTCCCGCCGCAGGCAGCCAAAACCTTGCGCCCCATGGCGCGCTTGCGCTGATCGTTGACGGCTGCAACCTCCTCGACGATGCGGATCGGCGTGCCATGATCCTGGGCTGTTTTGATCAGTGCCTGGGTGTCCTTAGGAAAGCAGGAGCCCCCGTAGCCTGGTCCCGCGTGCAAGAATTTTGATCCAATGCGCTTGTCGAGGCCAATCCCGCGTGCCACGTCTTGCACATTGGCCCCCGTCATCTCGCAAAGATCGGCGATTTCATTAATGAACGTTATTTTAGTCGCCAGAAAAGCATTTGCCGCGTATTTGGTTAGTTCGGACGTGCGGCGGCTGGTAAAAAGGAAGGGCGCCTGGTTCAGATAGAGCGGCCGGTAGATTTCTCTCATGACCGCTTCGGCGCGCTTGTCCTCGATGCCGATAACAATGCGGTCCGGCCGCTTGAAATCATCGATGGCTGCCCCTTCGCGCAGAAACTCCGGGTTGGACACAACCGTGAAATCGGCGTCCGGCCGGGTTTCGCGAATGATTCTTTCGACCTCGTCGCCTGTGCCGACGGGAACAGTGGATTTTGTCACGACCACCGTAAATCCATCAAGACCGGCGGCGATCGTGCGGGCGGCCTGGTAGACGAAGGAAAGATCCGCATGGCCGTCGCCGCGCCGTGAAGGTGTGCCGACCGCGATGAAAACCGCTTGAGAGCTGGCAACTGCGCCGGCAAGATCAGTCGAAAAGGAAAGTCTGCGTTGCCGTACGTTGTTGCCGACGAGATCTTGCAAGCCAGGTTCGAAGATCGGCATCTTCCCGGCCTTCAGGGCCTCGATTTTTTGTGCATCCGTGTCGATACAAATGACAGTGTGACCGAAATCCGCGAGACAGGCTCCCGACACCAGCCCCACATAGCCAGAACCGATCATTGCAATGTGCATATTTTTTCCCCAGAACGCGCCACTGATGATGTTGCGGGCAGCCATAGCACGATTGCGAGCGAGCTTGCACTGGTCGAGGCGGACCGGTGTTAGCGTTTTTCAAAACCCAGAAAGGCCGATCGGGCATGGAAATGCCGCAAATAGTCGCATACGGGAGGTTTCTTTATCAATCTCATGCGAACAGACCGCCAACTGGACCCGCTTCAAAGTGCGAACGCGCCCCGGCGCGGCGAGAAGAAATTTAAACGCCAGAGCGCTTGCCCTACAGATGGAATCCTCTGATCGATAAGGAATCGCTCAGATTTAAGGATTTGGAGCATGCCGGAATCGAAAAAGTCGAGCATCTTTATCGGAACATGCTCTTGGTGGAGATGCGCAAGGATGCGACGGGATGAGCGCTGATCTTAAGCCCGATTTATGTGTCATTGGCGGCGGCGCCGGCGGTGTGTCGCTAGCGCTTGGGGCGGCTGCTTGCGGCCTCTCCGTTGTGCTCGTCGAAAAAGCGGCGCTAGGAGGCGGCAGGCTAACGCAGACTATTCCGCGCAATACCTTGCTTGCCGTAAGCCGAACTGCCGCAGCGGCGCACGACGCCGCGGATTTTGGCGCCGCCGCGCGCGAGCCGCCAATCGATTTCGCGCGCCTGCGCAAACATATCGCCTCCGTGGTCGCGGAGATAGCGCCAAATTACGCGCAAGCACGTCTCGAAGCCATGAATGTGAAAATCATTCGCGCAGCGGGACATTTCACGCGGCCCGACACCTGCGAGGCGAGCAACAAGAAAATAATGGCGCGACGCTTCGTTGTTGCGACAGGAGCCGTCGAGAACACCTTGCCCATTCCAGGACTAGATCTCGTACGGCCGCTTGACTGCGCCTCACTCTGCACGCTGGATCAGCTGCCCCGGAGTCTTATCGTGATCGGCGCCGATCCAGATGGGCTCGCGCTGGCGCAGGCGATGCGCCGGTTCGGGTGCGGTGTGATCGTGCTTGTCGAATCCAGGATTTTCCCGCAGGAAGATGAAGAACTTACCGCACCGGTGCGCGCCGAGTTTGCCCGCGATGGCATCATCATTCATGAGGGCGTGAGGATTTCGCGGGTCGAACCGCGCGCCGACGGCATTCGCGTCTTCTGCGTCGCCGCCGGGCATGAAAAGCCAATCACGGGTTCGCACATATTGATCGCGGCCGGCTGCGCGCCTGTCGTCGAGGGTTTGGGTCTTGCCGAGGCGAAAGTGCGTTACAACAAAAGCGGCATCGAGACAGGGGCCGCTTTCACGACCAGCAATCGGCGTATCCATGCGATCGGCGCTGTCGTAAAGGGCGCACAATATGAGGGTGCGGCTGAACAGCACGCCTGGCTCGTCCTGCGCGCCATTCTCGGACTGCCCAGCTGGCCAAGGCGAAGGCCAGCGGCTGCCAGAGTCATTTTGACCTGCCCGCCCATCGCCATCACAGGGCTATCGGAAGCGCAAGCGCGGGCGGCTTATCGCCATATTCATGTGCTGCGATGGCCATTCTCGGAGACCGAGCGGGCTCGAATCGAGCATCGGCCCATCGGCCATATCAAGCTTATCGCCAGCCGACGGGGTACCATTCTCGGCGCCGGAATTGTTGGCTCGGGGGCAGAAGAGTTGATCAACCTTTGCGCGCTTGCCATATCGAAGGGCATGACCGCAAGCGATATCGCTTCTATAATGGTAACTTATCCGTCGCTAACCGACGCGGTGCGGCGCGCGGGCATGACGTTTCCGGCAAATAGGCTTGACCGTTCGCTAACGCAACAAGTGCTGCGCTTTCTGCGTTGGTTCGGATAGGGTGGCCAATAGGGGTTGCCATGAGTGATCTCGTGATGCCTCCGGGCAGCGGCCTCGCGTCGTCAAGCGAAGGCTTTGCTCGAAAAAATCGCCGTCCGGTCCGGTTTGGCCTGGCGACCCGGGTGCTTGTCCTCGTCACCGCCTTCGTTATGACTGCGGCGGCGATGATCTATGTGCCGGCCATCGCTACTTTTCGCGACAACTGGCTGCGGAATCGTCTCAGCGCCGCGTATACGGCGGCACTTGTGCTCGATGCGGCTCCCCAGGCCATGGTGCCTCCCGAATTGTCGCGGCAATTGCTGGATAGTGTCGGCGCCTGCATCATCGTTCTCAGCAAGCATGGCACGAAGCGAATCCTTGCTGCGTCCGAGTTGCCGCGCAAAGTGAACGAAGTGTATGATTTCCGCGAGCCTGCCTTTTTGCCCTCGCCCACAGCACTTGCCACCCTGACGGCGCGGCCGGGGCGCTACATTACAGTCCTTGGAGAAGCGCCGATGGGCGGTGAGTCGATCGCCATCACCATGGACGAGGCGCCGCTGACAAAAGCCATGCGTGCCTATTCGTACCGGCTTTTGATCGTTACCCTCATCATGTCGGCTGTCGTTGCGGTTCTCGCCACCGTCGCGATTCAGTTCATGGTGCTTCGCCCGGTGCGGCGGCTTACCACGAGTATCGTCGATTTCGGCGCGAACCCGGAGAATGCTTCGCACATCATCGTTCCCTCCTGCGGCAACCACGAGATCGCCCAAGCCGAAGAGGAACTTGCCATCATGCAGGATTCCCTGGCTCGCGAGTTGAACGAGAAAAAACATCTTGCCGCGCTCGGGCTGGCAGTCGCCAAGATCAATCACGACATGCGCAATATGCTGGCCTCGGCGCAGCTCCTCTCCGACCGCCTTGCCAATGTTGAAGATCCGCTCGTCCAACGGCTCGCGCCCAAGCTCGTTGCCACGCTTGATCGCGCGATCCGTTTCTGTCAGGCGACGCTGACCTATGGCCGCGCCGTCGACGATCCACCCAACCCGGTGCGCTTTCCCCTACGCGTGCTGGTGACCGAAGTCATGGAAATGGTCGGACTCGAAGCGCCTGGCGAGATCGAGTTCGTCAACGCAGTCTCTGCTGATTTCGAGATCGTCGCGGATCGGGAGCAAATGTTTCGCGTGCTCATGAATCTTATTCGTAATGGAGTCGAAGCGCTCACAAGCGCCATGACGGAGACCGGCCGGCCGGCGCGGATCCGGGTCCAGGGCTGGCTTGACAAGAGGGAGGCCGTGATCGAAGTCAGCGATACGGGACCCGGCGTGCCGGTAAGCGCGCGAGCGCAGCTATTCACCCCTTTCAGTTCCAGCCGTGCCGGCGGGTCAGGCCTCGGCCTCGTGATCTCGGCCGATCTGGTGCGTGGTCATGGCGGCGCCATCATCCTCGCCGACGGTGCCAATGCGGCAGGTTCCGGCGCGAAGTTTCGTATAAGTTTGCCCCAGCCTGGTGACGCGAGCTGACAATGAAAGGGGGGCACCGCGATTTCCATGCAATTCGCCCTATTGCCAGGGCAGCGGCGAGCAGTTAAGTCTCGCGCTGATTTCTCGGATAGCGATAACCTGTGTGGTCCCTCGGCGTATTTGCCAGAAGGGCCTCGCGGGAAGTTCGTGGCAGGCGCCCGTAGCTCAGCTGGATAGAGCACCAGACTACGAATCTGGGGGTCAGAGGTTCGAATCCTTTCGGGCGCGCCAGTGAAATCAAAAGCTTATAGAAGCGCCGGATCTCTCTGCTTCCCAGAAATCTAAATTGGGAACCGTATGGGGAGCATGCTCGGCATTTGCTTTATGCTGCCTTCGCCTCGATTGCTTACTGTCATTTGATAGGTCAGAGCGCTCTCCCAAGCTCGGATAACGTCGATCAGTTTCCGGAACTAAATGTCTCAAGTAGATTCGAGAGGCATCTTTCACTTTGAGCAATCAATCACGACAGAAAGGGACTTGGCTTTTTCCGCGATGTCTGTCGGCTGCATTGGCGTTGGGCCGAGTACGCCGCTGGTATACGACACGCTTTTCGCTTCTGACCTGCCACTGAACTTTCATCCAGCGGCGATTGGAGCCTCGGCAGGTTTTACGCCTTCAGGCGCGGTGTGAGCAACATGCGTTCGGCGGAGCTGGTCGGGGTTGCGCAGCCGATCGCATGTTGCGGAGAGGTTGGCGGCGAAGGCCGCCGGGGTTTGATAGGCGAGCGCCGAATGCGGGCGCAGGTGGTTGAAGTCATCGACCCAGGTCGCGATCTTCTCCCGTGCGTGATCGAGGCCGAGAAACAGGGTCTCGTTCAGCAGCTTGTCCCGCATGCGACCGTTGAAGCTCTCGCAAAAGCCGTTCTGCATCGGCTTTCCCGGCGCGATGAAATGCCAAACGACTTGGTGCTCTTGCGCCCATGACAGCATCGCGTTCGAGGTGAATTCGGTCCCGTTGTCCGAGACGATCATGTCGGGCTTGCCGCGCCGCTCGATCAAGGACGTCAGCTCGCGCGCCACGCGACGACCCGAAATCGACGTGTCGGGGATCGCCGCGAGGCACTCGCGCGTGACGTCATCCACGATGTTCAGAATGCGGAACCGGCGGCCATGAGCGAACTGGTCGTGAACGAAATCCGGCGACCAGCGCGCATTGGCCTTCGCCTCCACCAGGATCGGCGCTCGCGCGCCGACGGCCCGCCTCCGGGCGCGCCGCTTGCGCACGGCAAGCCCTTCCTCGCGATAAAGCCGGTAGATGCGATTGATCCCCGACGGCTCGCCGCCCTGCCGCAGCAGGATGAACAGCCGCCGATAGCCAAAGCGCTTGCGCTCGTTGGCGAGGTCGCGGATTTGCTCGCGCAGCTCGGTGTCGGGCGCGCGGCGGGACCGATAGCGGATCGTCGCGCGATCGGCGTCGACGAGAGTGCAGGCCCGCCGTTCCGACAAGCCCATCGCGGCTCGCAGATGCGCGACTCCCTCGCGCTTGGCGGCGGGCCCTACCATTTTTTTGACAAAAGCTCGCGAAGCGCCGCCGTGTCGAGCATGGCTTCCGCCAGCAGTTTCTTCAGCTTGGCGTTCTCGTCCTCGAGCGACTTCAAGCGTTTGGCCTCGGAGACGTCCATGCCGCCGTATTTCGACTTCTAATTGTAAAGCGTCGCTTCCGAAACGCCGTGCTTGCGGGCGAGATCGGCGGTCTTGGCGCCCGCCTCATGCTCCTTCAGCACGCCGATAATCTGTTCTTCCGTAAACCGTGCTCGCTTCATCGGTCCGTCCTTCGTCTGGCCGGGCTCTAATCGTTCGTGGAGGAACTTTGCAGTGGCAGTTCAATCAATAAAGCATCGGAAAATCACGGCCGGCCCGATCGGCGCGAATTGCGCCCTGACCCGGCCGGCTGTCCTGCGTCAGGCGCCCGCCTTCGGGCCGCCCCGCGTCACGCCGACCTTGGCGGGGCGCAGCACGCGTTCGCCGATCAGATATCCCGTTTCCATGACCTGCGCCACGGTTCCGGCCGGTTGCGTCTCGTCGGGGATTTCGTACAAGGCTTCATGCTGGTTGGGGTCGAAGCGGCTTCCCTGCGCCTCGATCTTCTTGACGCCGAATCGCGCCAGCCGCGAGAGAAAATCCCGCTCGGTGAGTTCGACGCCCTCGACCAGCGCGGCGTCGACTTCGCCATGATCGACCTCGACGGCACGCCGAATAAGGCGAGGCTTGGCGCCAACGCCATTTTGGGGGTCTCGCTCGCCGTCGCCAAGGCGGCGGCCGACGTCTCCGGATTGCCGCTCTATCGCTATGTCGGCGGCGTCCAGGCGCATGTTTTACCGGTCCCGCAGATGAATATCATCAATGGCGGCGTGCATGCCGACAACCCGATCGACTTTCAGGAATTCATGATCATACCCCTCGGCGCGCCTTCGCTAAAAGAAGCGGTGCGGTGGGGTTCCGAGGTTTTCCATGTTTTGAAAAGCGCTTTGAAAAAAGCCGGCCACAATACCAATGTCGGCGATGAAGGCGGCTTCGCGCCCAATCTGCCCTCCGCAGAGGCGGCGCTTGATTTCTGCCGCAAGGCGATCGCCGACGCAGGCTTCAAGCCCGGCGAGGACATTGCCCTGGGCGTCGATTGCGCGGCCACCGAATTTTTTCATGGTGGCAACTATGTGTATGAGGGCGAAGGCAAGACGCGCCCGCCGCAGGAGCAGGCGCAATATCTGGCAAAGCTTCTCACGGAGTATCCCATCGTCTCGATCGAAGACGCGATGTCGGAGGATGATTGGGATGGCTGGAAGATACTCACTGACCTTATCGGCAAGAAATGCCAGCTCGTCGGCGACGATCTATTCGTCACCAATGTCACGCGTCTATCGCGCGGGATTGCCGATGGCATCGCCAATTCGATCCTGGTGAAGGTCAATCAGATCGGCACGCTGACGGAAACGCTCGCCGCCGTCGATATGGCGCAGCGGGCGGGCTACACCGCGGTCATGTCGCACCGCTCCGGCGAGACCGAGGATTCGACGATCAGCGATCTTGCCGTCGCGACCAATTGCGGCCAGATCAAAACCGGCTCGCTCGCCCGTTCGGACCGGCTCGCGAAGTACAATCAATTGATCAGGATCGAGGAGGAGCTCGGCACCCAAGCCCGCTATGCGGGGCGTGCGGCGTTAAAGGCTATCGCCCGGTCTTGATTTGCACCTGAAAGGGACAGCAATGGCGAGGCCAAAGGCGATATGACAACCGCTCGCCCATGCGCGGGGATCCGTCAACCGCAGAAGATGGACGTAATCGGAGGGACTGACTAAAGAATTTTGTGCGATGTTGCTTTTGTGCCACTCTCTCTCGCATGAGGGCAAAAACCAGCCGAAAAATCGGAACCGGGTCCCGCTGGACTTTGACGGGGTGCGGACTTGGCTTATAGGTTGGGTTCCATGCGGAGCACCAAGCACGCGACGGTGCCGGTTGCCTGAGTCTTGTGACACAAAGCTTCGCGGGTGTAGCTCAATGGTAGAGCAGCAGCCTTCCAAGCTGAATACGAGGGTTCGATTCCCTTCACCCGCTCCAATTTTTCGCGCAGTCCCTCCGTCTTTGTTTTCTCGCATGGTCTGGTCCAAAAAGTCTCTCCTCTTTGGGATCATGCTCTTGCGGCCGTGGCCCTCTGGTCAACCTCACGCGCCCGCCTCGTCCATTCCGCCCAGTGCAAGAAACCTCTCCAGCCAATGGATGTCGTAGAGCCCATTTTGGATATCGGCGTTGCGAACCAAGGTTTGGAACAACGGAATTGTCGTATCGATGCCGTCGACAATGAATTCATCGAGCGCGCGGCGAAGCCGCATCAAGGCCTCGTTGCGGTTTCGCCCATGCACGATCAGCTTGCCGACGAGCGAATCATAGTTTGAAGGAATGGCGTAACCGGCATAGACAGCGCTATCGACGCGTACGCCAAGACCGCCCGGCGGATGGTAATAGGCGATCTTGCCTGGCGATGGCCGGAAGGTCGCGGAATGCTCGGCATTGATCCGGCATTCTATCGCATGCCCTTGAAAGACGACTTCGTTCTGGGTCAGCGACATGGGAGAACCCGCCGCGATTCTGATCTGCTCGTGGACAAGATCGATACCCGTGATCATTTCTGTGACCGGATGCTCGACCTGAATCCTTGTGTTCATTTCGATGAAGTAAAATTTGCCGTCCTCGTAGAGGAACTCGATGGTTCCCGCTCCGGCATAATTGAGTTCACGCATCGCGGCCGCGCAGATTTCGCCGATTTCCAGACGCTGCGGGGCATTGAGGGCGGGCGAAGGACTTTCCTCCCAAACCTTCTGATGCCGGCGCTGCAACGAGCAATCGCGTTCGCCGAGATGAATGGCCTTGCCGTGTCCATCGCCCAGAATCTGGATTTCGATATGACGCGGCTTTTCCAAAAATTTCTCCAGATAAACCGAATCATCGCCAAAGCCTGCCTTGGCCTCGGCCCGCGCCATATCGAGCGCAGCGGGCAGATCATGCGCAGTGCGAGCGACTTTCATGCCGCGCCCGCCGCCACCCGCCGCCGCCTTTACGAGGACCGGATAACCAAGCCCCCGGGCGACGGCCAGCGCCTCCTTATCGCTGGTGATTGCGCCGGGCGAGCCAGGCACGCAGGGAATGCCGAGCCGGATAGCCGTCGCTTTCGCTTCGATCTTATCGCCCATGAGCCTGATATGCTCCGGCTTAGGCCCGATGAAAGTGATGTGATGGTCCGTGAGAATCTCCGCGAATCGCGCATTCTCCGAGAGGAATCCATAGCCCGGATGCAAAGCTTCGGCGCCGGTGATTTCACAGGCCGCGAGAAGGGCTGGAATATTCAGATAGGAATCGCGTGCGGGTGGCGGCCCGATGCACACCGATTCGTCGGCGAGCTTTACATGCATCGCGTTGGCGTCGGCTGTCGAATGAACGGCCACGGTCGCGATTCCGAGTTCCTTGGCGGCGCGCAGAATCCGCAAGGCAATTTCGCCGCGATTGGCGATAAGGATTTTGTCGAACATATCAGTCCACCGGCCACGCGGCCTTATTCGATAACGAGTAGCGGCTGGCCATATTCGACCGGCTGACCGTCCTCCACCAGAATCCCCGTCACCGTGCCGGCGCGCGGTGCCAGGATCTCGTTGAAGGTTTTCATCGCCTCGACAAGAAGAACCTTGTCGCCCGCCTTGACTTGCGCGCCGATCTCGACAAAGGGAGCGGAGTCCGGCGACGCACGCAAATAAGCGGTTCCGACCATTGGCGACTTTACCGTGCCAGGACCATCGGCCGGAGCCGGCGCCGCGGCGCTCGCCGCGGTTGCCTGCGGCGCGGCAACAGCCGGCTGGACAATGGCAGGGGAAAGCTGCCGCGCGACGCGGATTTTGAAATCGCCGTTCGCGACTTCAATCTCGGAAAGTCCAAGACGAGTTACGATTTGCGCTAGGACCTCGACCAATTCCGTGTCGATCGCGGCTGCTGGCGCGTTTGCGTCCGGTTTTGACTCCGGAAATTTCATCTTTTTTTCTTTCATCATTTGGACTGCTGCCCCGGATATTTCCTTGCCGGAAAGAAGCAGGGCGAATCGTATTGATTGTTATGTTCAGGCCGGTCCCGGCTTCCCTGCCGCTTCGGCCTGGGCGAGCAATGCTTCGAGGGCGAGATCATAAGACAAGGCGCCAAACCCCAATATCACGCCCCGCGCGACCGGCGAAATGAGAGACCGGTGACGAAAACTTTCCCGGGCGTGAATATTCGAAAGATGCACCTCGATGACGTCCGCCTTCACCGCCTTGATCGCATCGTGAAGCGCAATCGACGTATGCGAATAGGCACCCGCATTCAAGATCACCGGTTCGCTGGCGCGGCCAGCGTCCTGCACCCAAGTCACGAGGTCGCCCTCGTGGTTCGATTGGCGGAAGTACAAAATAAGTCCGCGTGGCTTGCAACGCGCGGCAAGACCAGCCTCGATGTCGGCGAGAGTCGCATGGCCATAGGTTTCGGGTTCCCGTGTGCCGAGGAGATTAAGATTCGGCCCATTGAGGACGTGAACGGCTTTCATGGCGCTCGCAGTTGAAGGAATTGCCAGTTGCGTTCCATAGCCGGGATCAAAACACAAGGGAAGCCCGGCGCTCCTCTCAAACCCGCTTGCTCCACGACACAACTCATGCGATAAAAGAGTTTAATCCTATCGAAATAGCGGAATCCCAAAATGATCAAGTTTGGTGCAGCCGCCGTCGGCGCAGTCCTGGGTGTGATGGTGATGCCGGTTGTCTCCCAGGCGAGGCCAGTGGGCACGGTCGAGGGAATGCCGTTTTTTGGTCTCCCTTATCCTTACGGATATGTCTACAATCCGCCAAGAATGGAATGTTACGACATTCAGGAAGTTTATACCCCGGATGGCCCGCGGATCCAAGAAATATGGACCTGCGGCGCTCCTGTGACGGCGAGATATTAAGCGCCTTTCTCCTGGTAACATATGATCTCTGCCCTGTTCGAGGAGCGAATTTCTCCCGATACGGTGGCGGCCAAATTGGGCTAGCTGACCCTCAGATACTTGGCAATATTTACTGAGTAAGATTTTGCAACTCTGCGTTGCTTTCATATCATCATCCGACGATCAACCAATGCTGATCTGTGCTGTTGTATGCGGCATGTCTCCGTGACTCCGTGTTTCAACCATATATAACTCGATACGATTTGGTGGTTTGTCTGAGAGTATTGAATGTAACTATTACGATCCTGATACCTAAATTCAGATATATAACATATATAGTAAGTGCTTAGCATAGCTTGATCTGTTTTATAACGGAATTTAGATTCGATATTCCTACCCTTCTATAGAAGCTCAAAAGCTGCATTTTATTGATTTCTCCGTTTTTTGAGTTCAAAATCACGCGCCAGAAACCCATTTGCTTGAACATGCTCTCGTAGATAGACCTTTTCCGAGGGGACGTTTTTCGCGAGACATTTCCAAATTGACGAATAGGCTACGCTGTAAGGCGGGTTTCCACTTGGGCGGATCATGCTCTAAACATTAGGCCATGTCCGAGCCCTCTTGCCCTTTAGCACCTATCCATGTGATCGGCGGCGGCCTTGCCGGCAGTGAGGCCGCATGGCAGATCGCGCGAGCCAGCGTTCCTGTCGTGTTGCACGAGATGCGGCCGTCACGCAAAACGCCGGCGCATCGCACCGGAGACCTCGCCGAACTCGTCTGTTCGAATTCGTTTCGCGCCGACGATCCTCAAGCAAGCGCGATTGGCATTTTGCACCGTGAAATGCGCTGTCTCGATTCGCTCGTCATGACCGCTGCCGATGCCCATAAGCTGCCCGCCGGCGGCGCGCTCGCGGTCGATCGCGGCCAATTCTCAGAATGCATCACCGGAAAGATTTGCGCGCATCCGCTCATCACGCTCATCCGCGAGGAAATCGACGGTCTGCCGCCGGCCAACTGGGACAATGTAATCATCGCGACGGGACCTTTGACATCGCCGTCGCTTGCCTCGGCGCTAGGCGCACTGACCGGCGAACGCGATCTTGCTTTTTTTGATGCGATCGCCCCGGTCGTGCAGCGGGACTCGATCGACATGGAGAAGACATGGTTGCAGTCGCGCTACGACAAGACGGGGCCGGCTGGGACAGGCGCCGATTACATCAATTGCCCGCTGACGAAGGATCAATACATCGCCTTCGTGGAAGCCCTCGTCGACGCTGATCGCAGCGAGCCCCATACGCTCGTAGAGGAATTCGAGGACACGCCTTATTTCAATGGCTGCCTGCCGGTCGAAGTCATGGCGGAGCGCGGCCGCGAAACCTTGCGGCATGGACCTATGAAACCGTTCGGCCTGACCAATCCGCATGCGGGCAGCGCGAAACCCTATGCCGTCGTGCAACTGCGTCAGGACAATGCGCTCGGCACGCTCTACAATATGGTCGGTTTTCAGACCAAGCTGAAACATCACGCGCAGGTCGAAATTTTCCGCACCATCCCAGGGCTTGAAAACGCCAGTTTCGCGCGCCTCGGCGGAATCCACCGCAATACCTTTCTGAACTCGCCCAAATTGCTCGATGGCGCCTTGCGGCTCAGGGCCGACCCGAGGCTGCGTTTTGCCGGTCAGATCACCGGCTGCGAGGGTTATGTCGAAAGCGCCGCGATAGGCCTCGCCGCGGGCCGTATGGCGGCGGCCGAACGAAAGGGGGAGGCTTGCCCGCCGCTCCCGCCGACGACCGCGCTAGGCGCTCTCATCAACCATATAACCGGCGGCCATATCGCGATCATTGACGCGGGACCACCTTCGTTTCAGCCAATGAATGTCAATTTCGGGCTGTTTCCGCCAATTGCCGGGCAGGCGCATGGCGAGAAAACACGCGGCGCGGAAAAGGGACGGGCCCGCAAAGCCGCCATCAGCCAACGCGCGGCGCGTGATTTGGATTCCTGGCTCAACCAGGACCGCGCGGCCGAATAAGCATGATCACGGTCTAGTGGGATGAGGAAAAGCGGAACCCGGTTTTCCGTCCACATCCCGCGCTAAACTCTAGGAATCGATCACGATGATTTTTGATCTTCGCTTGCCGCAGTCAAAAAATCGCTTGTCCATCCAACAGGGCAAGCACCAAGAAAACCAAAAACACGACGGCAAAGATAAAAAATAGGATGCGTGCAATTCCTCCGGCCGCCGCGGATATGCCGGTGAAGCCGAAGACACCAGCGACAATCGAGACCACGAAAAAAATGATTGCCCATCTTAGCATCTGCATACCCCATAAATTGCATCCGGCCGTTAAACCTGACCCCAATTGGTTGGGGACTTTCAGATGAGATCATGCGGCCCTGTGGGATGGGAATTCGTGAGCGCCTCGAATGTTCCTCGCGGCTTCTTTATCTCTGGGCAACGGACAGCCGGGACCTTATCTCTGCGTGAGAAAAATTTCGGCCGCGAGACCCGCGAAAAGGATAAGTCCCGCGTCGCGGTTTGAACGGAACAGGCGCAACGCGAGCGTGCCATTATTAGGATCGATCTGCGTCACCTGCCAAGCAAGATGCAAGGCGAAGAGCCCAAGGCCGCCTTGCGCCCATCGTCCTGCCCCAGCGGCAAAGAACGCTGCTGCAACGCAGAAGACCGCAAGTGCATAAAGACACCCGACCCCCAAACGGACACGGCCGCCAAAAGCGCGCGCGGTCGAGCCGATACCGGCGAGCGCATCGTCCTCGATGTCCTGCACCGCATAGATCGTGTCAAAGCCGATAGTCCAGAGTATTGCGCCGCAATAGAGCAGGATAGGTGCCAGCGCGAGCGATCCTAATGCTGCCGCCCAGCCGACCAAAGCACCCCATGCGAAGGCCGCGCCCAGAACCGCTTGCGGCCAAGAGCTGATCCGCTTCATGAAAGGATAGAGGCCAACGACGCCGAGCGAGGAAAATCCCAAGAGGATCGTAAAACCGTTGAAACTTAAAAGCACGGCAAGGCCGGCGAGACATTGCGCGGCAAGAAAGAAAGCAGCGGCCGCTACGCTGATGCGTCCTGAAGCAAGCGGACGCCATTTCGTGCGCTCCACCATCGCGTCGATATGGCGGTCCACAATATCGTTATAGGTCGAGCCAGCGCCGCGCATGACGACAGCTCCTACGAAAAACATAAGGAGGTCGCGGCCATGCAAAGGCACGCCTTGATAGAGGCTCGCGAGTGCGCTCGACCACCAGCAAGGCAATAGGAGCAGCCACCAGCCGATCGGGCGATCGAGTCGCGCGAGCTGAAGCAAGGGATGCCAGGATGCTGGCGCGAGCCGGAAGATGAGTTGCCCGGCAACCGAATCGGGCAGAGTGGCCGGCGCGGACCGGTCACGCGGGCCGGATGCTTCTGGCCCAATCGATTGTTGCGTCAAAGCGGCCCGGCGGGAAGCTTCGTTTGTGGCGAGTTGAGGGCGCCTGAGGCCTGCTGCTCTTGCGCTTTCTTCATTTGCGCCGCCACCTTGCAGGCTTGCTCGGCGACCTTGGTGGATTTTCCGGAGCTCGCCGAAATATTTTGGAAAGCTTCGTCGGGAACCCCGCACCATTCCTTATTCTTGGTCAGATAGGCAACGAGCTCACGCTCGACGGCGACCAGCGCGCGCAGCTTTGGGCACGAGGCGATGGGATCAAGCTGTTTCTTGCCACCCTGGGCAAGTTGATTGAGTTGATCGATAATGCCCTGGCGCTTCTTGGTGAGTGAGCCGATATCCTGGTTGCAATCGGCGGCATAAGCCGTGCCGCAGATCACGAATGGAGCCGAGGCCATGATGGCAAGCACGGCTTTACGCGCGGCGCCAATGCGCCTATGTGGCATCATGATGCGAGCCTTTCAGTAACGTTTCGATAACTTGTGGCGTTTGATGTCTTGCCCCGATTTCTTACCGAGGACAGTTGTTTCACGGTGGCGCATTGCATTGCAGGGACAGGCGGCTTTGCAAGGATCGGTGCCAAATCACGGCCAATGCGATTATGCATCTTCATAGCAAAAAGCGCCCCGCGCGCGCAAGTCTAACCGGTTCTTACGGAACGCGGTGCGCCCTTGACCGTAGCGATCTGCCGCATGTCCCGCTATGATTTCACCGCCCAACGCCTCTATGTCAACGCCCCTCTCGCGGAGGGGGTGCGAGTCGAGCTTGATCACCTGCAGACAAATTATGTCCGCAATGTGTTGCGCCTGTCCGAAGGCGCCGCGATCCTTGTGTTCAATGGCCGCGACGGCGAATGGCAAACGGCTGTTACGGCATCGCACCGCAAACAAGTGACGCTCATTGTCCGGGAGATGACACGGCCGCAGGAGCCGCACCCCGATCTCTATTATCTGTTCGCGCCGCTCAAACATGCCCGGCAAGATTACTTGGTTGAAAAAGCAGTGGAAATGGGGGCCGGCCTGCTGCGCCCGGTGCTAACCCGAAGGACCCAGACGAGCCGGATCAATAGCGAACGGATGCGCGCGCACGCGATCGAAGCCGCCGAGCAATGCGGGATTCTGACGATTCCAGACATCGCTCCCGCGATCGGGTTCGACGCGCTGCTCGACAACTGGGACAAAGACCGCCTCCTCATTTTCTGCGACGAGGATGCGCCATCCTGCGATCCCCTGGCGGCTCTGCGCCTGCGCTCCGATGCCAAAAGACCCTGCCCTCTCGCCGTCCTGGCCGGCCCGGAAGGCGGTTTCGACGCAAAAGAACGCGAGGCGCTTCTTGGCTTGCCATGCGTGCTGCGCCTGTCGCTCGGTCCGCGTATTTTGCGCGCCGACACGGCCGCCGTCGCGGCTCTTGCCTTGGTCCAAGCCACATTGGGAGATTGGCGAGGATAAATATTAACGCATCATTATATCGCCTCATTGTACGATCAAAAAATTGCTCATGGTCGCTGCATGAATCGTTTGGGCTTCAAATGAATTTGCGAGAAATAATCATTTCGATTGGTTGTTGCGCCGCCGCCGTTTGCCTTGGCTTGGGCAAACCCGCGCGGGCCGACGAACTTCAATCCAGCAATGAGACAATCACGCGCGGGAATGAGCGATGCACAGGGCATCAGCCGGGCACCGCGGCCGAGGATACCTCCGGTTGCGAGCGGATCGGCGGCCATGTCCGTGTCGGCATGGGCTCGCGTTTGCCAAATCCGTCCGGCTACGGCCTACCTGGGGCTTCGCCCGTCGCTGTTCGTCTGGATGACGGCACGCCTACACGAGCCCATCTTCGCGTGCCAGCCGGTGACTAAAGCTTGATCCCAAAGTATTGCAGATTTTTTGGGATCAAGCTCGAAAACGGCGTGACCTTATTTTTCACCGCCAAATTTCTTCAAGGGGACGAAAGGATCTCTTTCGCCAACGCCGCAGCCATTCAAGGGTAGCGGGCGCTCGTTGCCGTTGGCAAGCCAAAAATCTTGCACCTTGCCACCGGCACCATCGGAGGCACGCCAGCAGACCTGAGCCGTGCCCGCGGCCAAATCAAAAAACACCGTCATATTGTTGCCGCCGCAATCATCCGCCTCATTGCACGACCATACGGCGAAAATGCCCTTGCCGTTGCTTGCCACCGGCGCATCAGGAATGTGCGTTGCCTTTTGAGAGAGCGCGAAGAACCGTTCGCCCATCGCGGCGCGCATCGCCGCCTGAACGCCGGGTTGATCCCAAAGCGGCTTGCCATCGATAATTTTCTCGGATGGATCTTGGCGAACCCACTTCTCGACCGCCGAGAGATCAGCCGCCATCGCGGCTCCGCAGCAAAGACCAGCAAGGATCGTACCCCACAATGCGTTACCGCTGAACACGCGCATTCCGTTTCCTCCTAACATTGCCGCTGTCTGAATAGATTATACGGCTTCAATAAACGCATTCCTCGAAGGCGGGCTCGACGCTTCCTGCCCATTTCGTCATGAATTTCTTTATCAATCTTTCGGCTTCGCTTGTTTCCGCGAGGACCGCATCGAGGGGATCGAGGAACAAGGTTTCGTCAGAACCCCGCGCGTCGCACCGGTTGCGCTTGGCTAGTCCCGCGCGGGCAATATGCAGCACTTCGGCCGCGACTTCGTTGAGCCGCCGCCCGTGGATCGTCGCGGCAAGGCCGAGACGCGGAACGTCGGCACGCAATTGTTCGCGCGCGTCGGCGCTCCAGTTTTTCACCATGTCCCAAGCCGCATCCAGCGAAGAAGGCTCGTAAAGAAGCCCTGCGAAAAGCGCCGGAAGCGCCGGAAGGAACGGCCGCGGGCCCGTGTCGGCCCCGCGCATTTCGAGATAGCGTTTCAGCCGTACTTCCGGAAAAATGGTGGACAGATGATTGGCCCAATCGGCGAGCGTCGCGTGCTCGCCTGGGAGCAGAGCCAGCCTGCCCTCTAAAAGATCGCGAAAATCGGCACCTGCCACATCGTGGTAGATGTCGCCCCGCTTGACGAAATACATTGGCACAGAAAGCGCGTAATCGACATAGCGCTCGAAAGACATCCCTTGCTCGAAAGCAAAAGGCAGCATGCCGGTGCGGTCTGCATCCGTATGGCGCCAAATCTCCGAGCGCGCCGAAAGAAAGCCGTTGAGCTTACCATCCGTGAATGGCGAATTGGCGAAAAGCGCCGTCGCGACCGGCTGCAAGGCCAACGACACGCGAAGCTTCTTGACCATATCGGCTTCGCTTGAAAAATCGAGATTGGCCTGCACCGTGCAGGTGCGAAACATCATGTCGAGCCCGTGCGATCCAACCTTCGGCATATATTTCGTCATGATCGCATAACGATGCTTCGGCATCAGCGGAATTTCGTCGCGCCGCCATTTGGGGCTCATGCCGAGCGCCAGAAAACCTATCCCAAGAGGTTCGGCCACGGCTTTGAGGACCGAAAAATGGGCATCGAGCTCGGCATCGGTTTGATGGATCGTCTCGAGCGGTGCTCCGGAGAGTTCGAATTGACCGCCGGGTTCAAGGGAAATCCCCGCCCCGCTCGTTGCATCATATAGCCCGATGATATGCGGTTCGTCGATGACCGGCGCCCAGCCGAGTCTTGTCTGCATTCCTTCCAAAAGTGCACGAATGCCACCTTGGCCCCGTGCGGGTACACCTTCATAAGGCACCGGGGAACGGCCGCTCTTGTAGAATGGAATTTTCTCATGCTCGGTGCCGATCCGAAATTGCGCCGGGGGCTTTGCCCCTGTTTCGAGCCAAGCGACAAGCTCATCGCGCGACGTGATGGGGGTTTTGTCCGTAACGTCGCGCGCCATTGCCACACTTTCACTTGACAGTCATCGTCATGCGGCTTGGCGCAACATGCGCGGCCGGCCACTTATTTAAGAATTTGAGGCCGGGTTTCATCTGACCTCCGCGCGCAGCTTCATAGGCGGGCGAAAGCTCTGGCGCAATAAGAGCGTTGGGACGGATGCACGAGAAGGCTTCCCGATCCCATGTCATCCGACGATTGGGAAGGAATTGCTCAGTGGTGCTTCCCACTCAGGATGTCATTGATTTCGGCCTGAATCCCGCTTTGCTCCGGGCTCGCGGGCGGTGTTCCTGGCTGCAGCATCTTGGTAAGGGCCTCGAGACCCGCCTGGATGGTCGCTGCATCGAAACCGGGCACTTGCGGACTTCCGCTGGGGGCGGCGGATCCCGCCGCTGGGCCAGCCCACGGCCGGCTGGCAAGATTTCCCAAAATGGACCCCAATAGGTCGCCAAGGCCTCCCCGCCCGCCCGCTGGGGCAGGCCCGGACACCGGCGGCTGCGAAGGCCCTGCTGGACTCCTGCCGCCTCCTAAGATCTGGCCAAGGATAGAGCCTAGGCTCCCCGGCCACGCGGCTTGGCCTGGCGCGGGAGATGGCTGCGGCTGCGAATTGGCCGGAGCCGAACCGCCGCCCAGAATCTGGCCCAGAATAGGACCAAGACCGCCCTGCCCCGCGGCATTGGCGAGTTGCCCGAGGATCCCACCAAATCCTTGATTCTGCATGGACTTCATGATGCCGCCGAAGATCATCGAAGCGATCACCGGGAGCATTTGGGTTAGTATGTCGGGGCTGATCCCCGTCGCGCTCGAAGCCCGCAGGGCAATCTCTTCGCGGGCGCTGTCAGAGCCAAGGACTTGGCTAAGGATATCGCCGCCCTTTTGTGCTGTGGCGAAGTCTTGCGCGGCAGCCGGATCGGTGAAGGCCGCCAAATGCTGGCCCTCTCCCAGCGCGCCAATGAAGGACCCGATCCCAAGCGGATGCTGAGTCTGCTTCAAGAATCCTTCGGACAGAGCCGGCACGATGGCTTTGACCGCCGCGTCTGCCTCTTCGGCCGTGATGTTGAATTGTGCCGCCAAATTATCGATGGCTTGGCCGCCCTGGGCATTACGCAAAATCTCGTAAAGATTGAACATAACAGTCCTCCACACATGGCTCGCGAAGCCGGCCGGCCGGAAAGATGTCCGGCAAAGCCCTCCGATGCTACAAGACCTTGGGGCGTTTTGCGAGCCTCGCCGTGACGTAATAGGCCGTGATCACGGCACCCGCTCCAAAGAGAGCCGAGCCGAGGATGAGCCCAACATAGCCGCCTTCCGGTCCAAAGCGCGCGGTGCCGATCGTCACAAAGGGCAGCGTGCCAAGTGTGGCGCGTCCCCAATTGAACAGCGTCGAGAGAAGCGGGAACCCGAGATTGTTGAAGGCGGCGTTGGCGACGAAAATCGCGCCAAGGAAAAGCCAGAGCACTCCGCCGTAAGCGCAAACAAAAGTTAAAAGCTCGGCCGTCTCGCCTTGCGCTTGAAAGAGTTGGACAATCAAAGGCGCTGCCGAGCGCAGAAGAATTGCGACAGCCACGACATAGAGCGTGGCGAAGGTCAAGCAGTCCGTGAGCACCTGGCGCACCCGCGAGATCAGCTTCGCGCCGAGATTCTGGCCCATGATCGGGCCAACCGCCGAAGACAATGCGAACAGAACGCCAAAAGCCATCGGATTCAGGCGGTCGAGGATGGCAAAAGCCGCAACGACGGCTTCGCCGAATTGCGAAAAAATACGCATCGTATAGGCGTTGGCCACCGGCGCCGCCAGATTGGTCAGGACAGCAGGAATAGCGATCGCCATGATTGGCACAAGATCCAAGCTCGCCGCCTTTCGGTCCGGCGTTGCTATGAGATCATGCATGCGAATGGCGCCATTCAGTCCAACGGCCACGAAAACGAAGCGTGAGATCAGCGTGACAATGGCCGCGCCGGTAACCCCGAGGCCGAGACCAAAAATAAAGACAGGATCGAGAAGAGCGGTGGCAACGGCTCCCGCGAGCGTCACATACATAGAGCGCCTGGCGTCGCCAACGGCGCGCAAGATGCTCGCGAGCGCCATGCCGAGACCTAGCAAAACGGTAGCCGGAAGCGTGATCGCGAGATAGGTCGAGGCGACATCGAGAGCCATGCCGCGGGCGCCGATGAGGGAAAGAATCTCCCGTCGGAACGGCCAGGCAATACAGCTAACCAGAGCCGCGATCAGAAAGACATGGACAAGGCTGGAAGCCGCAAGCCGCCTTGCGCCGGCGCTATCGCCCTTGCCGTGCGCCCGCGAAACAAGGGCGCCGATCGCAATCGAAATGCCGATGTTGATCGAGACCGAAAAAAACAGGACCTGCGAGGCAAAGCCAACGGCTGCGGTGAGCTTCGGATCGCCAAGCCATGATATATAAAGGAGCGACAAAAGATCGACCGCGAAAATCGACATGAGCCCAGCGGAGGTCGCTGCCGTCATGACGATCACATGACGCATGGTCGAACCCTCGGTGAAAACCGCGCGGGGGATGGGACCTTTGTTCAATGGGCGGTTTCCTTTTTGCCGGGCGTTCCGTTTACCGGGCATTCTTGGCGGCGGCTGTCAATTTGCTTACTTAAAGAATGTCCCGATCACCTGGACTTACGCGATCGAAAAGGAATCGCTCAGATTCGAAGCGTTGGAGCATGTCCATATCGTAAAAGTCGAGGAATTTTCTCAGGACAGGTGCTAAGCGAGGCCCGACCACGATCGATGCCGTGATCGGCAATCTCATCGTTCTCTCCTGGGAATCTCGTCAAATTTTCGGCGCGGTCCAGATGACGATGTCGCGCATGACTTGGGCAAGCGCCGCGTCGAGCGCGGCGGCGACCACCGCCGGTTCGCTCGACGCCACTGGAACAGTGCCGGAAAATAAGCGCCCGGCAATGATGCGTCCGCTTTGGCTAAGGATTTGCGCGGAGATTTCGACGACTGCCGCGCTTTGCGCCGTATCCAGTTCGAACCGCCGTATGCTGGTCTGGAGATTGAAATCGGCGAGCATGCCGGGCCGGCCGACCTCGCGTAACAGATGCGCGTTCTGAAAGCTTTCGATGAGCCGGCTCTGAACCAGCGAGGGCAATTTGTCGGCCCACTGCGCGCCGGTGAGATAGGCAACGGATTGCGGGTCGTAGCGCACAACAATGCGGTCCGAATCGGCGGGCTGAATAGCGTCTGGCCGTAAAACCGCGAGCTGGCCGCGCCCCGCGCGCGCCGCAAAATCGCCGGCGGCCGGCGTGAGATCGTAAGTGGCAGGCGGCGAGGATGCGCAAGCGGCAAGCAGGGAAAATCCAGCGAACAAGCCGGGCAAGAGGCGGCTCAATCGCACCCGTCGCAATTGCTCCCAATCCAAAGTGCGGACGAGGCAGGAATACCCCATTCTAAAATCCATTCCCAAACAAATGGCACAGACCTGCTAGACACAAAATCGCGGCAAGAACTTTCTCGAAACGCGCGCGCCCAAGCCTCCGCCAGCTTCCGCTTATACCCTTGGATACTTCCGTCAAAGTTAGCGTGGGCGTTACCGGGCCCCGTTTATTGACCGTATAATTTCATGCAAAGTAGTTAACGAGCACCGGAATATTCTGGAACTTGCGGTGATTTTCCGAACAGGAATTGCTGCGGATTGCTCTCGATCGAGCGAACCGCATGATTGAGTTCCTCAAGCGTCTTGCGGCCGTCCACCGCCAAGGCCTCGTACTGGCGCAGTCCGGAACCGGTGAAGCGGGTGAGGTTGGCGGCGATTTCCTTCATCCGGGAATCGAGATCGTCGGCGACCTTTTTGATCGATTTGGCGGCCTCGGCAACTTGGGGACTCATTCCCTTCAATGCATTGTCTGCGTCACCCACGAGGGCATCAAGCTTTGTGGTCAAATCCTTGATGCCATCTGAATTGGCGGCAAGCGCGTCGGAGAATTTTTGAACATTTTTCACCGAAGCCGTGACGGACGCCGAATTTTCATCGAACAGATGGTTGGTCTTGTCAAAAAAATCCGTGGCCTGCGCCGCGATCCGCTGCGCAGTCGCGATAAGATCCTGGAATTGCGATCGCTCGGCGATGATGACACCCGGCTCCTGGGCGCTTGTTTTAAGCGGCAGCGCATCACTCGCTCCCCCCGTCAAGGCAACTGAAGCGACCCCGGTAAATCCGGTGAATTCCAGCCGCGCCTGGGTATCGGCGCGCACCGGCACGTTCGCGTCCACGTCGATCAGCGCATAGACACGGGACGGATCCTGCGGAATCAAATCGATCTTGGTGACCGCGCCAACCGGAACCCCGTTAAAGAGAACGACGCCGTTCTTCGTCAGTCCTGCAATCGATCCGGTAAACACAATTTTATAGGCCTTGCGCCCGCCCGACTGATCAACTCCCGAAAACCATATCAGAAAGCCGAAAGCCCCAGCGATCACCGCCAGGGTAAAAATTCCAATCAAAGCGTAGTTCGCACGGGTTTCCATCTAACCTCGCTTGCTTCTCAAAGCCTCGAAAGCCGCTTCACATTCATTCAGAAAAGCCATTCGCATTCTCCCCAGGCGAGGTCTCCGCCGCCTCGCCACTGGCTCCTGAGCGCTTGGCGAAAGCGGTATCAACAAGGCGCGCCCTTTTCCCGTGAAAATATGCATGAACCCAGGGATGCCGCGAATCAAGCATGGCGGAAATAGGTCCCTCCACGACCACTTTGCCGTCAGCCAAGGCGGCGATCCTGTCGCAGATCGAATACAGACTGTCGAGGTCATGGGTCACCATGAAGACCGTCAACCCAAGCGTGCGCTGCAAGGTAGCGATCAATTCATCGAACTCCGCGGCGCCGATCGGATCAAGACCCGACGTCGGTTCGTCGAGAAACACAAGTTCTGGATCGAGCGCCAGGGCCCTCGCCAAGGCGGCCCGCTTGGTCATGCCGCCGGATAGCTCGGCCGGGTATTTGTTGGCGGCATCAAGATCAAGCCCGGCGAGCTCGATCTTGAGCATCGCAAGTTCTTCCGAAAGGCGCGGCGATAAATGCAAATGCTCGCGCATCGGCACTTGGACGTTCTGCTTGACGGTGAGACCCGAAAACAATGCACCTTGCTGAAACATCACGCCGATGCGCCGTTCGATCGCGGCATATTCGCGCGGCGAGAGGGAATCGAGATCGGAGCCGAAAATCTCGATCGTCCCGCTGCGTTTCCGGATAAGCCCGAGGATCGTCCGGGTCAAAACCGATTTGCCGGTACCCGATCCGCCGACGAAGCCCAAGACCTCGCCCCGGTAAACGTCGAGATCAAGGCCTTGCATGACGAGCTTGTCGCCAAAGCCAACGACGAGATCGCGCACCTTGATGGCGATTCCTGGCGCTGCCTGTAGGCCTTGTTCTGGCCTTGCTCCCAAGTCGGCGCCGTCCAAGGCGTGCCCGTTTATCAATACCGGATAGCCGCGAAGAACATGGTAAACAACCCATCGACCACGATAACCATGAAAATCGACTTGACCACCGAAGCGGTAACTTGCCGCCCAAGCGATTCGGCCGAACCTGCCACGGCGAGACCTTCGACACAGGAGATAAGCCCGATGATCAGCCCCATGAAAGGCGCCTTGATGAGGCCGCTCGTAAAAGTGTGAAGGATGATCGCATCCCGCAACAGCGTCAAAAACCGCGCCGGGTTGATCCCGGCATAGACCCAGCTCATCATCATGCCGCCGAATATACCCGACATGTCGGCGATGAACGTCAAGAGCGGAACACTGAATATAAGCGCGAGGATACGCGGAACAATCAATATTTCGACTGGCCGCAATCCCATGACGGTCAGAGCATCGATCTCCTCATGCAGCTTCATCGAGCCAAGTTCGGCGGTGATCGCCGAGCCGGAACGCCCGGACGTCATGATCGCGGTCAGCAAAACGCCGAGTTCGCGCAGGACCAAAATGCCAATAAGGTCGACAACCAAAACGGTCGCGCCGAACCGCCGCATTTGGAAAATACCCTGTTGCGCGATGATCGCCCCAGCCAGAAAATTAATCAGGGCAATGATGGGCGCACCGCGCAGGGCGATGCTTTCCATCTGCACAACCAGTGAGGTTCCGCGAAAATGCGATGGGCTGATCAGGCATTTTCCAATTGCTGTCATGACCTCACCGAGAAAGCCTACTCCCCTGTAGAGATCGGCTCCCGCGGAAACCACGCTCTCGCCAATATCGGCGACAAGACGGACAGCGTAAGAACCGCGTGGCGCTTTCGGCACGGCCAGCGTCCGGTAGCGCGCTTCGTGGAGCAGGATCTCATATTCCGGCCGGATCGATTCAAGCCGTGCATCGACGCCCTTGGCATCAAGAGCCTGGCGGGCCCGGTCGATGAGCCAAGCCCCCGCCGTATCGAGCCGCACGACCCGGCCAAGATCAAGAATGACCCGGTGCGCGCCAGCGCTCTCCGCAAGAAGCCCGTCCGCCCGCGCCTCGATCGCCGAGGCATCCACCGTCCAATGCCCGCCAAGACTGAGCCTCACGGCATCGCCCAGGCGCTGGCTGGAAAATTCCGGACCATGCGGCATATCCATCCCTAGCCTCCGCCTCAATCACAACAAGCCGCGGCAACAAAATCGACATCAATAGTGGGGTCTGACAGCCGCTTGCGGCGAAGTCGAGGCAAACCCATGAAAACATCCACGTGCCGGTGACAATAAGCGTCATGCGTCATTGGATGCTGCCTGTCCGTGACTTGTTGCGCGAAAGTCACGAGGTTCAACAATTGCAATGTTATACTGAGCCTTGCCCTTAGCTTTAACGATTATTGCTTGACTCTATGAAGGTCATGCTCGCATTTTCGATAACGTAATCGTTATTGTCGTTCCAAGGTGCAGTGCGTGCGAGCGGCTTGTTTCCAACCACACCGCCATCGGGTTACTTCGCGAAACACTGCGAGTGCCTGGTCGCGCGCCGCCCGCTGTTGCCTTGTCCTGCTTGCTTGTCTCGCGCAATTGTTGGTGCCCGCGCAGCACCGGCACGCGCCCGCAATTGCTTCGCATTCCATTGTCTTTATCACTGCCGCCACGAGCTCCGGGCTTACGCTCGCGAGCTTTGACGCGGAACAATCAGGCGTCCGCTGCGCGCCTGATTTCACCCCCTCCAGATCCCACGATGACGGCACCCCGCCGCCATGCCAACACGACAATTGCCCGTGTTGCCCGACGGTGCATGCCGCGGCCGGAATATTGCCTACCGAGACAACGCGGGTGGCCTATGCGCCGCGTCTGTCCGAAGCCGTCGCGCCGCCCGCGCGCCTCGGCACATTTACGCGGTTTGCGGCTTTTGCCGGGCAGCCGCGCGCGCCACCAATCCTGATCTGAACGACGAGCAATTGCCCGGCGCTGCATCCTAGCGGCTGACTGCGGCTATCAACTCACTTTCAGATCGAGGATTCATCATGTCTTACAAAGCTTCCCTGGCTTGCGCCGGCGCATTCGCCGCCGCGGCC
>PLUZ01000381.1:42320-47432 GCA_003162995.1 Methylocapsa sp.
CCTTCAACGTTCCCATCGTCAGCGTTTCTCCGAGCGGCGTGATCGGCGGCGCCCATATCGGCTTTAACTATCAAATCGATAAACCGCTTGGAGGATTTGTCTTAGGTGTCGAAGGTTCCATCGACGGCACTAGCTTGCACAAAAGCGTCGCGGCCGGCTTTGCTGCCTTCGGAGGCAGCTCCGTGTCCGCGTCCACGAACACGGACATCCAGGGTTCTATTCGCGGCCGCTTCGGCATCGCCTGGGATCGGCTCCTGGCCTATGCCACCGGCGGCGTCGCGTTCGGCGGCTTCAACACCAACTACTCGTTCATAGGAAATACAAGCGCCGCACTCCCCGGCGGCCCCGTCTTCGGCACGAACAGCTTTTCGAACACGCGCGTGGGCTGGACGGCTGGCGGCGGCATCGATTATGCGGTCACCAACAATTGGTCAGTATTCGCGGAATACCGCTACACCAGTTTTGGCACTGTTGGGAATACCTGGCTTGCCACCGCAGCGTTTACAACGGTGCCAGGCCTAGCAGGCGGGTCCTTGTTCTCGAATCGCACGTTGAGCCAAAGCCAGGTGCAGGTTGGCTTCAGCTACAAATTCGACACGGCGCTGCCAGCCCCGGACTTCTCAATGTTTTAAACCAAGCATTCCTCGCTTGGCATAGTTCAATACGAAGCAAAACCAGGCATCTCCGCCAGGTTCTTGCTTAGCGTATCCAGTCTGAATTCAGTCTTCATCGGAGAAGTCCTATGTGCAAACAATTCATCCTTGCATCGGCTGGCGTGATCGCCATGACCGGCTCAACTTTCGCGGCCGACCTTGCGCCGCCTCCACCACCTCCCCCGCCCTTTACCTGGTCCGGCGTCTATCTCGGCGGTCAAATCGGTTACGCCTGGGGTAAAGACAATGTTTCTTGGTCCGGCACCGACGCCAATACCCTTGATATCGTCGGCGGCTCCTTCGGCGAGGGTCCGCAAGGGGTCATTGGCGGCGCCCATCTCGGCTACAACATCCAGCCTAACCCGTGGTTTGTAGCCGGCATAGAAGCGTCCGTGGATGGTACGAGCTTACGCAAAACTGTTGTCGTGCCCTTGGCGGACATCGCAGGCGGTACCTTCGGGAGCATGACGGCCACCTCCAATGCGGGTGTCCAAGGCTCGGTCCGCGGACGCCTCGGCATCGCCTTCGACCGCGCCCTACTTTACGGCACCGGCGGCGTCGCCATAACCAGCTTCAACACCAGTTATTTCGATACGACCGGATTCTTCACCGGCGTTCCGGGCACCAACGCGACCATCTCGAACACTCGCGCAGGCTTCACATTTGGCGGCGGCATCGAATATGCCGTCACCGATAATTGGTCGGTGCGGGCGGAATACCGCTATTCGAATTTCGGTCATACCTCTGACTATCCGTTCGCCAATCCCAACGCCTTTGTGCTCCCACCTGGCGGCTATGTTGTCGCGCAACATTATCTGAACGAAAGCCAGGTCCAAGTCGGTTTCAGCTACCGCTTCGACATGATGGTTCCGCCACCACCTCCGCCGGCCGTTCCCCCCGCACAAACGGTCGTCACGAAATAGCAAGCCGAGCAACTCACTTTCTCAGATCGAGGATTCACGATCATGTCTCACAAAACTTCCCTGGCTTGCGCTGGCGCATTCGCCGCGGCGGCCATTCTCGCCGGCATCAGCCCGGCGTCCGCACATACAGTCATCGGCCAAAGAATCTTTCCCGCCACCCTCACCGTCGACGATCCCGGCGTCGACGACGAAATGGCCCTGCCGACAATCAACTATACGTACAATGCAGATGGGTCGCAAAGCTACACTTGGAACTTATTCTACGGAAAAAGGCTCACTGCCGATCTCGAGGTTTCCATCAACAGCACGTTCCTGCACCAGATAAACCCCCGCTCAAACGGATGGACGGGCATCGAGACGGAAGTGAGAGATCAAGTCATGGTGAACAACGAACATGAATTTGTTGTATCCCTGGCTGTTGCCGAAGAGTGGGGCGCCACGGGCACTGCGGGCCTCGACAACCAATACACAACCATCACCCCGAAGGCTCTCATCGGCAAGGGTTTTGGTGATTTGCAGACCGAGTTGTTGCGCCCCATCGCGATCACCGGCGAGATCCAGTATATTGTTCCGACGGTGCCGAACGTCTACGCAAATGGCATCTTATCTCAACAAACCCCCACCACAGTGGTTTATGGCGCCACGCTTCAATACAGCCTGCAATATATGAACGCCTATGTCCACGAGATCGATGGTCCGGAGATTCTCAGGCACCTCGTTGTTGACCTTGAGGCGAACTTTTCTACCCCTGTATCGAACATCGGCCCCTCGGTCATCAATTCCGTACCTGGAACGCATGAAACCACCGGCGTCGTCGGACCGGGGCTCTACTACCTAGCGCATGATTATGAGCTTGGCATCTATGGCGCGTTCCCAATCAATCAAGGCAGCGGAAAACATCCCGGTGTGTTCGCGATCGTCGATTTCTTCCTCGACGACCTGTTTCCCAACACGCTTGGCAAACCAATCTTCGGCGGCCCGGAATCCACGGCCTTCGATCCCTGGCATGCTTTCAACAGATAGTGAGAACACACCATGCAACGCTTCTTGAAATCCTTCATCATCACCGTCCTAGCGTCATCATTGGCAGCGACGGCCGCCTTCGCACATGCGTTCCTGGATCACGCGACTCCGGGCGTTGGAACGACCGTATCCGGTTCGCCAAGCGAACTCACGCTCTCCTTTACTCAAGGCGTTGTTGTCGCCTTCTCGAGCGTGACGGTCTCCGGCGCCGGTGGAGCGGTTCCGGCCTCAAAGCCGGTAAACGATCCCTCCAATCAACAGATCATCCACGTGCGGCTTGGCCACGCGCTGAAGCCCGGCAGCTACACGGTGACCTGGCATGTGCTTTCTGTCGATACGCACCGGACTGAAGGGAGCTACCACTTTACGGTCAGCTGAAATTGAGCCTGGTCCGATCGAACCAGGCTCATCAAGCCGCGTAGCGGTATTAAGGTTGGCGTCACTAAGGAAAGCACGCGGAATAGCTTCGCCGCTTTAGCCGAAGTGGCGTCATACGCTGGGACTGGTTTCGCATCGAACGCGCGCCGGTGCNNATTGCCACGCAATCTGCCCATGGCAAGCCCCGCCGGCCTAATGCGAGAACGCTAATCATCGGCAGTGAACAAGGAATATTGGATAATGCTCACGGTTTTCTATCCCCTTGCCGTTGTGCGGTGGATCCATTTCACATCAATGTTCGTGCTGTTCGGGTCCTCGTTCTTTTGGTTCTACATGGGAGCCGAGCGGTTTTCGGCCGGTCCTGGCGGATTGCCCCGCGCCCTTCGCGCGACAACGATCCTGCTGCGCGTCGCTGCTCCACTGGCCGCGATTTCCGGCATTGCCTGGCTCGCCTTCATTTTAATTAATAGTACGGACGACATTGGCAGCGTCGTCGATCCCGAGGATCTGCGTCTTTACTTTTTCGAAACGCCGTTCGGCACGGTGTCGATGGTGCGTATAACGCTTCTTGTGGCTGCCGTCGCGATCGCATTCCTGCCCTGGACGAACCGCTCCTGGTTCTCCGCTCTCCTCCACATCAGCGCCGTGCTTTTGATCAGCCAGGCCTGGCTCGGTCATGCCGCCGAAGGGGGCACTGGGCTTTATGGGGACATCATGGTCACTGTCTATAGCATCCATGTGATCGCCGCGGCCGCCTGGGTAGGCGGGCTGCCGCCGCTGCTCTTTGCGCTCGTGGAGCAACGCCTGTTTGGCCCTCATGAAGCACGCGAATGGAGCCTCGATATATTGTCCCGTTATTCCTTGATGGCGATGGTGGCGGTAACTTTGATTGTCGTAAGCGGCATCGCCAATGCGGGCTTCCGCGTCGCCGGCTCGTTCGACAAGCTTTTCGACACCTCCTACGGCGATGCGTTGTTCACAAAGATCGCATTCGTCGCCGTCATGCTCATATTGGCCAGTTTCAACCGTTTTGTTGCAATGCCAAGGCTGCGCGCCGCTTCGCTGAAGGGCATGGGGCAAATCACGCGGCTTCGCTACAGCGTAGCGCTTGAACTCGTGCTCGGCCTTGCCGTCCTTGGGGTGGCGGCCATTCTCGGTATCACGCCGCCACCGCAATGAGAGCCAAACAGGCGGCGGCTGACGTGAATGTCCTGGTGGACCGTTAAAACACAGGAGCATATGGCAAATCTGCTGTGTCGGGCTCGGCCCATTGAGTTTGCAACCTGGGGCATTCCCCGCCGTTAAAAAGGGGGTGCTCGAAACTGAAGTGAACGGTTTTAACTGAAAGGAGAGGACTATGCGATCAATCGTGATCTCTGCCATCGTGATTTCCTTAATAGGATTTACGCCCCAAATCGCGCGTGCAGCAACTTACACACTGCAACAATATCCAGAGGGTTTTGTGAACGTTCCGTGCAGCGCCTTCAAAAGGACCGCAAACGGTTCATGGAAAGAAGCGGCGGTATTTATTTTCCACGGTCAGCGGTTCACTGGGAATACGTACCCCCCAGGCTCGCATGAGTATGGTTTGATCAATCAAAAATGCGGCGGAAAGTAACAAGGCCTCCCGTGGATCGTCGCGAATTTCTAGCTGGGGCTGGATCAGCCGCTGCGGCCGCCTCGACATCTCAAGCTTATGCCAAGTTTCGGGGTGGCGCTTTCCTCGATCACGCGGTCCCCGGCGTCGGATTGACCGTAAGCGGCTCTCCCCGCGAACTCAGACTCCATTTTGACCTAGGCGTGATCGCGGCCTTGTCCAGCGTTCAAGTTATCACATCCGCCGGGGCTGCGATTCCTGTGAGCAAGCCCGTCAATGATCCTTCTGACCCGCAAACGGTGATCGTCAATCTCGGACGTGCGCTAGGCTCCGGCACCTATAAAGTGAGCTGGCACATGATCTCGATCAATCAGCGTCCGACTTCCGGCACATTCCTCTTTACGGTTTCGTGAACTAGCCATCGCTGTTCATGAAAATTGGGCCATTCTCGGCCTCACCATGAACGCGCTAAGCGAAAGTCAAAAAACAAAAAGGCAAAGCTTAATACTAACCCAGAGTTTTGTTCGCTCAAAATCCT
>PLUZ01000157.1:0-1761 GCA_003162995.1 Methylocapsa sp.
CCAGACCGAAGGCCTAGGATCAAGATCACAGCCGTTCCCGTGGACGACTCCGCTGTTCGTCTCGCAATCGCCGACGATGGCATAGGGTTCGAACAAAAGTTCGCTCAAGCGATCTTCGAGCCTTTCAAGCGGCTCCACAATAAGTCCGATTTCCCCGGCACTGGAATCGGACTTGCGATCTGCAAGTCGATCGCCGACCGTCACGAATGGCGGATTTCGGCGAGGTCTCAACCGGGAGAAGGGGCGACGTTCATCATCATGCTGCCGACGACTGGGGGACTGGTAAATTAACTGGAGCGAGGAAAGATACGAAGCCTTAGGCAAGCGGAGTGCGTGCGACAATGACGCTGGCGGCATGAGATGTGAACAGCCGGGCTTTGGGTCGAGTTATCGCGGTGCACGCTCCCGTGGTAGATTTAAGACGCGCCGCGGCCGCGTTGCCAGCGGTCGATGAGGCCATCGCGATCGCCGCCTGGAACCTCGACCGCCCTCTCATTGTGGAGGTGCAGTAGCACCTCGATCCCCCGACCGTGCGCGCCGTGGCGCTCGAAAATGCGGCAGGCCTGAAGCGCGGTGCTTCGGCGGGCCCCCGGGCGTGAGAATCCGCGTGCTGGTTGGAGAGGCGGTTCTTCGGCCCTTTCGCGCTCTTCGAATGATTGCTCGAGCCGATCGTCTCAAGGATAGAATTCTGAATGAGCTTTATGGATTACGAAATTCTGGAGTGAATATTTCTGTGACTCAGGTGCAGCAGATAGCCGTAACGATAATGCGGCGTGCTAATCTTCCGACTGGAGATGAATCATGGAAGATCGAGGACCGTGTCCGGCGCGCGGTTGAAAAGAAATTCCCTAAACCTCAAAACGGTATGCGTAACGGCTTTCCTCCTGCCAATAGGCAGCCCGCATACCGGGCTCGGTGAGGCAGGGTCGTTCCGATTTGATTTCCGACAGGGGTTTGGGTCGCAGCTGCCGGCGCTGTCGTGACGGTCGCCTAATCTAATTGGGGGATGCGCGTTGAGTTGACCCATGCCATTTGTCGTNNGGAGAAAGACGGCACGACCGCACCGGCAGCCGGATCGACGTGAGGTGTTCGATCGTCATGAATTCGCCGAAAATCCGTGGGAGAGGTACGTCTCGATGCAAACAAAATCAGCATTGTCCAGTGCGCGACGCGACGATGTCACCGGTTTNNTTTCGCGCCGCGTTGGAACATGTGGTCGGTCCGCAAAAGCAGATCGAATCGATTGCCGTCGGTCCGGATGACAATATTGAACAGCGGCGCCAGGATATCGTTTCCGCCGTCACCAAAGTCGACAGTGGCGCAGGCGTGGTCGTGCTCACCGATATGTTTGGCGGTACGCCCTCCAATCTCGCCATTTCGATTATGAACGGCTCCAATATTGAAGTCATCGCTGCGGTCAATCTGCCGATGCTGATCAAACTCGCCTCGGTGCGTGAAACCTCAAGTCTCGAACAGGCGGTGATTGAGGCCCAGGATGCGGGCCGCAGATATATCTGTGCTGCGAGCCGGATTTTGGGCGCTAAGCCCGATCGAGTCGACATGCCGTTCGATCAGGTAGCGTAGTGGTCTCGGTTTGAGGCTGATACTTTCCGGTTAACTGCCGGCCTTTCGCTTTTCATCAATTAGGGGCGCCCCAGAGCAGGTTTGCCGGGCCATCCGGCGGATCATATCACGGATCTCGGTGCTCATCTGGTTGGGTCTATCAGGTCGATGGGGTGTTCTCCGAAGCCTTCCCTTCTC
>PLUZ01000157.1:1861-2521 GCA_003162995.1 Methylocapsa sp.
GTGATTCATCGAAATACAAAGTAAGCTTTTGCTTAAGAAAATGTCTTTTCATTTGTATGTGAACCCGACCGAAATTAAATCTGAAAAACTTCCCATAGCTTTATGATCCGATCCGCGGCCGCTGAAACTTATTCTCTCCCGTCATTTCAGTATGATTTCAACGTCGCCGTCACATGTATGGTAGGAGCGCTTGAATTCCAGCTGTGATGTCTTTGAGAATGGGCTGGCCAGTTTCTAACATCTCGTCGCTCGAACGGGGGACAGGAGCGAGGTTTCTAAAGCGTTCTACTGCCCATGCTCCTATCTCTACCGTATTCCAATCTTCGAGCGGTAATTCGCGGGCGAGGACTTCTCTATCTTTCTGCCACGCATCCAATGGGAAATTGCGAGCTGTTCCAGGCACCCAACGCTTCTTTTCAACAAACTCCGTTGCAGCCAGTTGTGCGACGAAAAAATCGTCCACAATCAGCCGGGCCGCGGTCTTGAGTTCGTTGGCACGAGAGAGCCGATCTTTGACCGCTTCTGCCCGCTCTTTTCTCACCACCAGCAAATAATTCGCCCCTGCGGCGATGCCGGCAGTGATGACGGCACCGAGAACGACTCCCACGAAACCGACAATCGCCTGATCCACATTTTTAATCCTTTCGGCCGCCGGATGAG
>PLUZ01000569.1 GCA_003162995.1 Methylocapsa sp.
AACGTGGCGACCCTGTCCGCAGCATAGATCCAGTATCCTGGCCTCGGGGTTGAGCGGCAATAGGCGCAAGAAAATGTCGATTTCGCGCCGGGTGATGTCGGCGTCCTCGACGACATCACCGTCGGTCTTAAGGTACAGCGCGTCGAACTGCCGTTCCCACCAGTCAGCCGGAACGTGATCCTCCAGTTTCGTTAAGGGACCGAGAGTGGCGCGTGTTCGTAGAGGCGACCGATTTCGTTTCTCGGAGGGATTTATTGCGTTCCGTTGGTCCCCGTCTCCCTCGGCGTCTTTGGCCACCGGCCGCGTCGCCCCATTCGAATTGCTTTCCACGTAAGCTCCCTCTATGGTTCATCTAGCAAGTTAAGATGTTCAATCCGTGCAAACCCCTCAGCGATCAATTTGCTCCCAATATCGCGGCGGAAACGCACATTGGGGATGATGACGCGGTCCGCCAATCGATAAGCCGCATCCTGGGCGGACGCTATCGTCCCCCCAACGCCTGTCACCACCATAGTCCATCCATGCAGGCCGCTGGTGACCAGCTCACCGCGCTCAAGTCCTACCTCGCCGTAGTGCAACTGACATTTATCCGCGGCGCTGAGATCGCCGTCAAAGAGCACTGGCAGGCCCACGGGCTCGGAAATGATCTGACGTCGCGTGAACGGGAATGGACGCGTTGTCAGAACGACTCCGACCGAAAAGCCGGGCCGGACCTGAAATTCTTTGGCCGACCGCCTGATCATCATTCGGAAGAGTTGGGGCCAGGACGTTATTTGCAGTGGGTCTAGCACGGCGAAGCCGGGGTATCCAAAGCGGCAGGTGAACTCCAGTGGCCAGATGCCCTGCTCGTTTACAATCGTGTTGAGGTTGATGTATCCGCAATAAAGATTCGCGCGTAGCAGCGGTTCCATACGAGCCAAGGTGGCAGCAAAAAAGCGCTCGGTTCGATCGAAGGTGGCGACGGTCCCCATCTCGCCCGTGAGTTCCCCCAAGTCCCCCGGAAAGAAACGCTTGTGCTCCCAGTCGAGGCAGGCTGGCCGTATAAATTCATGACCGTCGAAATAGGCACCCACGCCCATTTCGACCCCGTCCACATGTTCCATGAGAATGAAACTCGCCGGCTTCCCCTCGAACTGACGAAACCTTGCCGCGATGACGGCCCGAACATCCGCGCCGTCGCTTAACCGGCCAACGTAATTATCCGCCGAAGCAAATCCAGGGCCATTGAATTTCAGGGCATATCGACCCGGGCGGCTCGTCAAAAATGCATCTGCTGCGAGCGGGCCCCCGAATTCCCAAACGCGGCAAATCGGCAAGCCAAGTTCATCAAGAATCCGTTGGGCATAACCGCGATCATTTTCGAGCCGATCTCCGTAGGCGCTGCCGCCGATGACATTAAAGCCGTCGTGGCGCAAGGTATCCTGCAGTGCTCCGCGATCTTCCGCGACATTTTCGAAGAGGATGATTCCCTCCTGCCCCGCCTCTCGAATCCACGATAGCTCATCGTGCCAATGGTCTGTCCGTTCAACCATGCCGGCGAGAATTCCGTGACACTGCTTATCAGAAATAAAAACCCGAACTTCATGGCCATCAGCAATTAGCCGAAGATAGAGAGCGCCGAGGTCACAAGTATCGCCGATTCCTAGGAAGCGCATCAAATTCGCCTCGGGCGAAAATCAGACATCTGTTAGCGTCGCAAAACGATCGTAGCTTAACACTAGTTGGTCGTAATGGTTCCGTGCCGGACTGTTCCCTGCCTGACAGCACGCTGCCGCATTGATTTAACTCTCGGATTTGCGGATCCGGTTCCTGCCTCCTCTTAAAAGGCAGAGGGGTGCCACGATATGGAACTTTTGAACGCCTGGCGCGTCGTTAAATGCGTCACGGACTCTATCTTCTGACGCGGCCAGTTGGCTGGCGAGGTTGCGGCGCAATCCTAAATTGAGGTTATGACCTTGCAGGGCGGCTTAGCTGGAGCACTGAACGATAGCGCGCTCCTTCAGCTGGTCGGCATGGTGCGCGACACCGGATATCGATTTGTAACGGTGAGTCCGATGACCCACCAACGTGTCAACAGCAGGCCGGGAAACGAATCCGCGGTCAACCTTGCGGGTGTGTTCGGCTGGAGCCGGCCGTTTTCGCAGCAAATTTTGCCTGTGGGTATGTTCGAGTTAATGCGGCACGCCGATGCGCTCGTCGAAATCGGGAAAGAGTGGAAATCTAAGATTCGTATATCGACTCTGGACAATAAGCTTTTCGTGCATTCAGCCTATCCAACGATTTCCAGCGACTCAGTATTTTTTGGTCCGGATACGTATCGTTTCGCAAGCGCAATAATGGCTCACCTGGAAGCGTGCAAAACTCCCATTCGTAGAGCCGTGGATATTTGTTGCGGCGCTGGGTCAGGAGCTATCGTGATTGCCAAGGCGGTATCGGATGCCGAGATAGTCATGACCGATATTAACAGCGCCGCCCTCCGGCTGGCGCGCGTTAACGCCGCGCTCGCGGATGTACATAATGCCAAGCCGTATCTGAGCAGTATTCTATCGGCCGTGGAGGGCACTTTCGATCTGATAGTCGCCAATCCTCCTTATCTGGTCGACCCGTCGCTAAGGGCCTACCGACACGGCGGCGGACCTCTCGGCGCGAGCCTTTCCTTGGCCATCGTGGAATCCGCGATAGAGCGACTTGCCTCCGCCGGCATGCTGGTCCTTTACACCGGCGCCGCGGTCATCAATGGCATTGACCCGTTCAAGGAGATTGCGGGACTCAAGCTTAGCGCGGCGGACTTCGCATGGTCCTACAAAGAAGTTGACCCCGACGTATTCGGGGAAGAGCTCGAGTCCGAAGCATACCGAAATGCCGACCGCATCGCAGCGGTGGTGCTGACGGCAAGAAGAAGGTGAGTGTTATGGCTGCGGTGAAAAGTAAAGAAACAGGCCACGATCGCGATAGCGCCGGCAACGAGCTCCACCGTCTACTCTCCTCTTTTAACCGCAAGCGGTTGAGTCCGGGCCTGCCGACGCCAAGCTGGCGCCGCGATATCGACGAGATGGCCGCTTTACTTCGGCTTGAAGGAGAGTTTTTGGAGGCTCAACGCCAGGCAGTGAGGGAAAGCGCGTCTGCAGCACCAGTCGATCCGGCCGGTTTCACGGCATGGTTTGAGAGCCTCAAGATAAATGGTCCAGGACAGGGCGATCCGCTGTTCCCCTGGCTCGCAGAGAAGTGCTCAATGGAAGAGATGAAATGGTTCCTGACCCAGGAGGTGGCGGGGGAAGCCGGTTTTGAGGATTTAACGGCGTTGACCCAGGTGAAGTTGCCCACTCGGGCAAAATTGGAGTTGGCAAGAAATTATTGGGATGAGATGGGGAGAGGCAATGCCAGGGGCATGCACGGGCCGCTGCTTGCAATGCTTGCAAATCGCCTGGGCCTGGAGCCGAGGGATGAGACCACGGTCTGGGAGTCGCTTGCTCTTGCGAATACAATGGCGGGTCTCGCAGCAAACCGGCGCTACGCCTATCACGCGATAGGCGCCCTCGGCGTGATTGAACTGACTGCGCCGGAAAGGGCCGCCGCGACGGCCGCAGGATTAAAGCGCCTCGGTGTGCCGGTCGATGATCGACATTATTTCGATCTTCATTCGGTCCTAGATGTCAAGCACTCGTTAGCGTGGAATGCCGAAGCGATCTTTCCCCTTGTCGCGGCAAATCCAAACGTCGCCTACGCAATCGCCGAAGGGGCGCTCATACGACTACACTGCGGCGCGCGTTGCTTCGTCCGCTACCGGCGCGAGCTAGGATGTTGATAATCGTGCGGCCGCGGGGCGCCGGGCCGCGTTTAGGAAATGGGTGAGGCCATCTGTCAGATGGCACTTAATACTGAGACGGTCTAATATGTATTTTCAATAACTTAGAAAGGCACTTAATGGGTTCTTCCTCAATCTCTGTTGCAGTGAAAACTGATTGCATCCGTTAACGCTCTGAAATCACATCAATTTATGGCGAAAGACGTCCGAGAAAAACATGTCGCGCAAGAATCGCGAGATTGCCCCCGCTTTCTTAAGTGTTTCCAAGACTTATTTTGTCCTCGAGCTTTCGGCAGCCACAGCCTTTAAGGCAGAGCCACCAAAAATCGCAACTTGCAACGCCAATTGAACGCCGCATAAAATCAAACATCGGATGAGCCGCGTCCTCCATTAAATCACGCCGCCTTTGTCTCAAATATTCTGACGACGGACAGCTTCCAGAATTTCCGCTCCTCGACAGGGCAGAAGCGAGCGATTAAATTTGCCGTCAGGGTTGTCGCTGACATAGTGCCGGCGGCGACACTGGCTACAGGACAGCGGTAACGAGCATCCCGACGACCGCAGCCGCCATGACGATGGTCGCTAGCCATCCCGTAAAACGCAGGACGCCGGTCACCGTAAATTGGCCCATGACCTTTGTATTAGCGGTAAGAAGCATCATCAGGACCATCACCGGCGCTGCCACAACGCCGTTGATGACTGCGGACCAGAAGAGTGCCTGTATCGGATTGAACGAGGTAAAATTCAATGCAACCCCAACCAACGTGGCAATAGCCAAGGTCGCATAAAACGCCTTGGCTTGAAGCGGCAACCACGCAAGACCAGTTGGCCACTTTCGGGCTTCGCCGATAGCATAAGCGGCCGAGCCAGCAAGTACCGGAACCGCGAGAAGGCCCGTACCCAAAATACCCGAAGTGAAGACGCTGAAGGCAAACGGTCCAGCTACGGGGCGGAGGGCTTCGGCCGCCTGACTTGAGGTCTGAATGTTGGTGATCCCGTGGACATGCAATGTGGCCGCAGTGATAACAATGATCGCAATCGCTACGAGATTTGAAAATGCCATCCCGATATATGTGTCCAGCCGAATGCGCTCAAGCGCGCTCTTTGCCTGATGCGGGGCATATTTCAGCGGCTCGCGTTCAGTAGATGCTTCCACATCCTCGACTTCTTGTGAAGCCTGCCAGAAGAACAAATAGGGGCTTATTGTGGTCCCAAGAATGGCGACTACGGACGTCCAGAATGTCGTACTTGCGGAAAACGTGGGTATGAAAAGGCCGCGCGCCATTTCCTCCCAAGGAATATGCACGACCATGACGGTACCAAAATAGGCAAACAGGCTGAGCGTCAGCCACTTAAGAACCGAAACGTAGCGTTTATACGGAACAAATATTTGGAGCACCACGCACAAAACACCCGCGAGCATGACATATAGGAGATGCGGCCCCCCAACCAGCAAGCTCAAGGCATCGCCCATCGCTCCGAGATCGGCTCCAATGTTAATCGTGTTCGCGATAAAGAGGAGGCCGACGATGGCGTTCAGCAACCAAGCGGGATAATGACGGCGAATGTTACCGGCAACTCCGCGCCCGGTCGTACGCCCAATCCTGCCGCTGATCTCTTGAATGGCCGCCATTAATGGATAGCTAAACAGCATCGTCCAGGAAATACTGAATCCGAATTGGGCGCCGACCTGCGAGTACGTGGCGATGCCGCTGGGATCGTCATCCGACGCCCCGGTAATAAGTCCCGGTCCAAGAATGCTTAGCACTCGGGATTTTCCGGGACCTAGAACCTGGGTACCCATCGCGGTTTCGTCGTCTGGTTCCGCCAGCGCCATCTTTCTCTCCTGATTTGGCTCGAACGAACGACTAAGCAAGATGTTCAAAGACATTCCCGCTTACCGGTGGAATCTCTACTTCTTATGCACAAAGGTGTGACGCAGGGGGCGCCGTTCTTTCATTTCTGAAGCTTCAAATCATCGCGGTCCGCGTGGTGCTTCGATACAAAACATTTGCTCACCGCGCCTTGGTCATAACTGTCCTCAGACCCTTATGGGACACCCAGGGGAACTAAAGGAGCAAACTCTGGTTTCATAAAGTACCTCTGCGGGTCTGGGCACGATGTAAATGGAGCGAATCCTAGATGGCTTGCGCCGAGATTTGTCGGACGTCAGCGCATTTCATGCTGCTTGGCTCGGACCTTCACAAACTCACCTGTCGCGAATGCGCCGGAGTCTGCGAGCAACGCGCCGCGGATTGTGAGCGGGTTGGTGAGATGCGGGAATGCACCGATGCTTGTCGTCGCTGTGCCGCAAGCTGCCGAAAGATGGCTACCTGAATGGGCATCCACGGTTTCATCGATGGGACCCTACGTCTCGTTTTGCGCGGGGATTTTCTACAGGCGACGATGTCGGGGCCATAGGTCATGACTCTTCTCTATCGACAAATACCAAGCCGTGCGGCGGACGTCCCCAAAACCCAGAGGATGCGTGATATCATGCGGTACGGAAATTTCTTGGCCGCTCCTCGGCTACGACACAGTGCCAGAGCATTCGTTTCAAAATTCAAACTAATCAAGCCGTCCCACTCTGATTCCACGCTAGTCGTGGTCATGCTCGTGCTGGTCGCCACGGCCGCGATCCCCGTCGTGGTGCCGATGGCGATGATGGTCCCGGTCGTGATGCTCATGATGCCGACGATCATGATCTCGATGTCGATTCCCGCCCTCGATACCATGCATTACGCCGCGGGCGATGCCCTCGCCTTGATCCCCCTGTGCCAGGGCCGGTGCGCCAGTCGCCAGCATAATTCCAGCGGCAGCGGCAAATAAGATGATCTTCTTGTCCATAATGATCTCCTGTTGACGATCGAAGTCGTTTTAAAGAAACAAGCTTTGCCACTTGTTGGGCGCATCACAATCAAGGAAAGAATTTCCAAACATCGCTCCGAGGGCGCGCCCACCGGTCCGACGATCCCGACCGAATAGCGCGCCCCGCGGTTTTGATCTCAAGCTCGAGACGGCTTGATCGTCAGGCAGCGGCATTCCGAAGATCGCGGACGCGATCGTGATTTGCCTTTACGCCTTGGAATTGCCGCTCGATAATTGTTCTCACATCCACCGGTAAATCCTGCTTGAGTGCCGCCTCATAGGCGTGCTTTCCGGTGTCTTCTCCTCGCTCGCATTCGGCGAGCACCGCGTGTTCATTCATGCCGGTGATGGTGGACTTTATGTTGGTCCAAGCACGATGCATCGATCCACCGACTGAACCGCCCTGGGCGGGCTGCCCACCGAGACCACGAACCTTAGCTTCCAATTCCGCAGCGCCCTCAGCACAGCGTCGGGCAGCTGCTTCGAACAGCGTCTTGAGATTTGGACTAGTAACTCCCTGGGCGCATGTACGGAAGCCCTGCTCTCCATCTCTGCTGGTTTCTATTAAATCGTTCATCGTCTTGATCACGTCATTAGTGTTCATTGTCATTACTTCGCTCCTTGGTTTTTGTGTGAGCCGCCCCGGAGGACGCGTGCCCACGTACGCTGAAGAATTGGCGACTTGAAAGGTTCCCGTTTGAATAACATCGTACCGGACAGACTGTTCAATCTAGTGATTATGCTTTCCGTAGCTTGAAGCATGTCCTTGAGCACCCAACGCGGCGTAAAGTTAGGTCATTTCGCGACTCGAAATTCTTGTCTTAAATTTGCTCGACGAGGTTGAATAGCCATGAAGGAGAGATTTTAAATGAGGTACTTCCCTCACTGTTCAAAGCCTGCCGAGCAAAACCAAGACAAGCACGACAAGGAGTATGAGGCCGAGACCGCCACCACCGTAGTAGCCAGCACACCCTTCCCCCCGAATGAGCGTCAACAAATCCGCTAGTTCTTCAGCTCGACTTTGGGCAATTAGATGGTGATGTCGTTACTCGTCCTTTGATAATAGAGATATCCGAGCACAGCTGCAACCTGACAACAGTGCGAAGCATGGCGATCTAGGCAACGAGAACATCGCGGTAGCGGTTATTTCCCCTTGAGCGTGTCTTTGACGCCGGCGACAGCGTTCTGGATCTTTCCCGCCGCCTGGCCGGCCTTGCCGTCGGACTCCAGCTTCGCATCGCCGAGCACCTTGCCAGCGACCTCCTTGATTCTCCCTTTTATTTCCTTCGCCGATCCCTCGACCCGGTCCTTGTCCATGACTCTTTCCTTCGAGACCTAGCAAAATCCCTTAATGGGAGAGGTGGCTATGGTGTAGCTCAGCTTTTCCTTTGGTCTTGAAGCTCAATTAGCAGACGGCCGAACGGCGATCTGATCAATATTGCTCATGCCGTTTAGACTCGACAAATCTTATGATAAGTGAAGCTTCGCTTGCGATTTGTGGTGTCGAAGGCCGTGCCGTGTCATGGCGATCAAGCGCAAAGCATCATCCAATCCGAGAACTTTTCTCGACAATGTCGGCGAGGGTTGGAGCATTGGTGCGTACCGCGCCACTGTGGACGTTCATCGATACTAGTGCCCCGTTTCAATCAATTTGAAATGATTTGATGATTCGCTTTCGTCGCGACCGAGCGACGGAGGCGATCATGGCTGCAAGGGAAATTATCGTAAACAAATATGTTGTGCGGTTAAGCGGCGACGAACGTGAACAGCTTGCAGCGCTGATCCGGAACGGAAGCAGCCCCGCGCACCGCCTGCTGAAGGCGCGGATCTTGTTGAAGGCGGACGTCTCTGAAGCAGGCGAAGGATGGAGCGACAACGAATTCATCGAGGCCCTGGAGACCAGTCATCCATGGTTTACCGAGTGCGCAAACAACTGGTGGAAGAGGGCCTCGAGGCTGTGTTGAGGCGGAAGCCGCGAGCGGCGCCTGCCGTTCCGGGGATTTTCGACGGTGAGGAGGAAGCCAAACTGATTGCTTTGGCCTGCTCCGAGCCTCCCAAGGGCCCCGACAATCTCATGGCTCCAGTCGAACTGGTAAGCTTCGCCCGGCGCAAACGACAGCGGCACGTAGGCGTCTGCCATCTGGCTTGCGTGCCGGCTCCAGGACCGGGCATAGCGGCGAACCGCGTCATAGCCGCCCCCATATCCCAGGGCCCGCAGCCCTTCGAAGAGCCGGATCAAAGTTAGACGTTCACGTGCCGGAATTGCTGGTGTTCGCCGTAAGCATCCGGTCAAGCTCAGCTTTCCAGCGACCCAACTTGGGACGCGGCTGAATCTCCCGTTCATAAGAAAATGATGTCTCACCCGAACGAAGAACCTTGCGCACCGTGTTGCGCGATATCTTCAAGTCGCGGGCGATCTCCTTAATCGACTTCCCTTTGATCAAATGTTCGCGCCGTATCCGGCCGATCGTCTCCACAATCAGCATCCCCCACCGGTCAATTTTGTACGCCGATCCCCCATCCAGGGGGTCAAAGTTGCACGCCGAAACACACTTCACCTTCGGCTAATGGGAAACAAGCACCGGTATTTTCGACGACAAAAGAATGGACTGAGTGGCTCCGCCGAAGATGAATTCCAGCCACATGGGGTGCGAGTAACCCCCCATCACCAATAGATCATAATGTCCTTGCTCGATCTGCTTTCGGAGCGAGGCATGTTCGTCGTCGGCCCTGATTTGGAGCGTATCCATTCCAATCTTGATCCTGTGTTTGGCCAAGTGCGCCAACAGGCTTGCCGCATCGGCCTCGCTGTCCTCCGCAGACGGGCGAATAATCGTCACGACTTGAACAGACCGCGCCAGGCGCAATAGCGGCAACGCGTCGTGGACTGACCTGACGGCTTCACGGCTACCATCCCAAGCGATCGCAATTCTTGCGAGCGCGCTCAGCTGCACCGCGGCGGGCACGACCAGGACCGGGCGGCCGCACCGCGAGACCGACCGAGTGGGCGATCGGCAATGGATGGGTTTCCGGCGAGCCTTGCCATTCGTATTGTCCAAGGATCACAAGGTCCGCGTAGCGAGCTCTGTTGCTGATGCCTTGGTCGACGTCGCCTTCCGCCTCAAACCAGCATGCATCAGTCAGGCGCCCCGCGGATTCTTCGCTGAACACCGCCGCTGCCGCTTGGGCATCCAAGGCCAACTTCGCGGAGAGATCGGCGGCCACCTCATCGACGCGGCTTGGCTTGTACCGTGGTGGCACCTCCGCCGGTGCGGTCACGTGTATCCCGTTGAGCCGCGCGCCCGTGCGTATTGCTAGTTCGACAGCGAATTGCATCCTGCGCCGCCCTGCTTGGCTCCCGTCTACATGCACCAGCAAATCGCGAAACATGTCCAGTCTCCTAACCTTTTCCCCCTCTGATCTGGGACGGACCGTCCGCCGGGTCGCCCGCGGACGGCATCCTTGATAGGGGGCTAGTGATCGGGTGCTTTGCTCTAAATCAAACTAACCCGGCCGTCGACAACGAGGGTGGGATCGGTTCTTCGCACGACACGCGTGACAGCCGGGACGGCCGCGAAGGGTCCAGACTGTGTAAAAAGGCCTTCGAATTTGCTAGAATCGGCTCGACATCGGAGGGCCGGTCATGGGGCGTTTCGTCGAGGGGGAAGACCGACTGCAGTCGTTGTTATTGCCGGAGACGCTCGATGATTACGTGACCGAGGACAACCCTGTTCGGGTGGTCGAAGTCTTCATTGAAGAGCTTGATCTCGGGGCGCTTGGCTTTGAGGGCGTTCACCCGGCGGCGACGGGTCGGCCCGCCTATCATCCGTCGACACTTCTGAAGATCTACCTCTACGGCTATCTTAATCGGATCCAGTCCAGCCGCCGCCTTGAACGGGAGGCCCAGCGCAATATCG
>PLUZ01000296.1:0-191 GCA_003162995.1 Methylocapsa sp.
TCGTCTGTGGACGATCCAGCGGGCCGCTTTCCAGTGTCTTGCAGCACCTGCGCGTAACGCTCCTCATGCCGCGTGAGTGGTGTGTCGATCAGGCCGGGGATGAGAGCGTTTATTGTGATCTTATAGGGTCCAAGTTCCAGCGCCGCTGACTTCATCAACCCGATAATTCCCCATTTCGACGCCGAGTAGGA
>PLUZ01000296.1:239-3671 GCA_003162995.1 Methylocapsa sp.
CCTCCATCTCGAGCAGCGGATGGAAGCTCTGGACGCCAGCATTTGCGAACAAGATGTCGATGCCCCCGAATTCCTGTTCGCCTCTGACGGCGGCTGCTCGCAGTGCAGGCAGGTCGCGCTGGTCGAGCTTGATGCCGAGCCAGCGACGCCCGGCCGCCCGGACTAGCCGCCCGGTTTCCTCCAAATCTTCTGGGGTCGATGGTTCCACACCGGAACGCGGGTCCACCGGCGCACAGATATCGAGACCGANNTCACGGGCGAAGGCGATGGCCGTGGCGCGGCCGATCCCGCGGGCGGCGCCGGTGACCGCGGCTACCTTGCCCCGTAGGCATTCGGATTCTGGTCTCGCTTCGGTCATAATCACTCCTTCGTTTCTTGCTCGGCCTGGGAAAAAACATCCCCGGCGCGGCGAGGGAATAACCTCGTTTCCAGCCGAATTATGAAACGGCTTCGGCAGGTCGGGAGGTGAGTTCGCCTGCGACCGCTAGGCTCAGGCAGGCTCTTTGTCAGCGCCTTGATGGCATCAAGATCCGCAACGGCTTTTTTTTTAAAGAAGCGGATTAGGCCCGTTCTGTCCGCTCCCGTTTATCACCAGCGTATAAAGCGACCCTCATCGACCGGTTACGGCGAGAAGGGCTTCCTTGATCTTTGCCACGGCGAAGTGCCCGATCATATCCAAGTCGAGATGCGGCAGGTTCGGCAGCTCATTTGCAACGACAACGGCATCAACGATAGCCGGGCCGTCGATGGCGAAGGCCTCGGCAACCGCTGCCTTCAACTCACCCGGTTGACGGGCAGTAAAACCGTGACCGCCGCAGGCACGCGCCAGAGCTGCAAAGTCGGGATTCGGAAATTCGATACCTTCCCGGAACGGAGGCAGGCCCACGCTCTCTGCCTCCAAGGTGATCAGCCCGAAGGCAGAATTGTTGTAGATTACCACCTTGATTGGCAGCTTATGATGCACCGCGGTCAGAAATTCGCCCATCAGCATATTGAATCCGCCATCGCCGCAGAGCGCAATAACCTGGCGCGAGCGATCCAGCGCTTGTATGCCGTTGGCCTGAGCAAGCGCTGTCCCCACGGCCCCGTTGTTGAAGGAACCGATAATCCGCTGCGCTCCACTTTGCCGGATCCAGTTGCCGGACCAGAGCGTGTTGAGACCCGTGTCGAAAACGAATATCGCATCGGGCTTGGCGAGATCGCTGACCGCCCGGGCCACCGCCTGCGGATGGATGCGATCCTTGCTTCGCGCGAGGTCGGCCTGCTTGTCCAGCATCTCATCCCACTTCTGACGCTCCTCAGTCACCCTGTCCCAGAAGTACGTGTTGGTCTTGGACGCGACCTCGTCGAGCAACAGCTTAAGGGTCGGGCGAGCCGAGCCGGTGACGCCGAGTACCGTCGGAGCGCGCCGTCCAAGCACTTGCGGCCGCTCGTCGATTTGGATGACGGTCCCTTTGCTTGGCAGGAAATTCGAATAGGGGTAATCCGTGCCCACCATCAGCAAGAGATCGCAGCCCATGATTGCATTGTAGACGGGCTTAGTGCCGATCATGCCGATGCCGCCCATCCATCGGGGGTCATCGTAGGGCATGATGTCCTTGCCCTTGACAGAATGGATCAGCGGCGCCTTGAGCCGGTCCGAGAGCGCGCGCAGTTGATCGGCTGCCCCGCGGCAGCCGCCCCCGCACATGATTACTACGCTGTCCGCCTGGTCGATCCGGCGGGCGATCTCGGCGATATCTTCGGCACTCGCCGCAAACTCCTGGCGCGGCTTCAGGGTTGCCACACTGGAGAACTCACCTTCCGCCTTGGCCACGATGACGTCCTGCGGAAGTGTCAAATGAGCGACGCCCCGGCCCGCATAGGCTGTTGCGATTGCCTGGTGAAAGACGCCTGGCGCCTGCTCTGGGGAATTGATTGTTTCCGTATAAAGAGCGACGTCACGGAAAAGAAGATCTGGCTGTGTCGTCTGGAAGAAATCAATCCCTTGCATCTTGCGGGGCATGTCACCGGAGAGAGCCAGAACGGGCGCATGGTCGCGGCTGGCTTCATAGAGGCCGGCGACCAGATGCGTGCTGCCGGGGCCGGTGGTGCCGGCACACACCGCGAGCTGGCCTGTGAGCTTGGCTTGGCCGGCGGCGGCCAGAGCCGCTCCTTCCTCATGACGGACACCAACCCATTCGATGTTGCTTCGACGGAGCGCGTCGGCTATCGGATTCAATGAGTCGCCGATCAGGCCGAATATTTGCTTAACCCCGGTCTGCTCGAGCACGCTGACCAAAACGTCCGCAACTGTTTGTGACATTTGCCTCTCCTGATCGTCGTCATCGCCTTACGCCCCCAGCCCAGCGGGCCCGACCATCTTCCGGGGGTCGACGATCTCGTCAAACCTCTTCTCGTCGATGTCGCCGGACTGCAGCGCGACCTCTTTCAAGGTCAGGCCTTCGTCATTCGCCTTGTGCGCAATGGCGGAAGCGTTGTCGTCCCCGCCGAGGCGCTCGACGCCGAGGCGATCGAAATGGACGCTCACTTCGCCTTTTTCTTCCAAGCGAGAACATATAGTCACGAAAGGCCAGAATGATGCCCGCCGTCCGAAGAAAATTCGCCGGCCCGCTCATTGCCCTAACTAACCCGAGTTACGGGTTAGCTATGGCAAGATGACGCGGATAGGTCGCGGAGGCAAGGGATCGATCTGGTAGGCGATGATCGCGGCGGTAACGTGGGTGAAGGCGTTGAAGACCGAGCGATGTTTCGGCAGCCTGAGCGAGGAAAATTCCTTGATGTGGCCGATGATCGTCTCGGCGATGTTGCGTCCATTGAGGAGGGCTTTGTCGAGGAAAGAAACTGGCAGGGATTTCATGTTGGAGCGAACGCGCGTCATGAGAATGAGCCCTCGGCGCAGAAGCTCTTGCGCGAGTTTTTGGCCGATATAGCCCTTGTCGCCAAAGAGCTTGCCGCTCAGGTCCTTGGTCAATCCTGGCACGGGCGTTGTGTCGGCTGCATTGCCGGGTGTCAGTTTGAGCGCGACGATCTCGCGCTGATGGTTGAACACGATATGCAATTTGAAGCCGAAAAACCAGCCCATGCTGGTCTTTCCTCTTGCCGCTAGGCCAGTGAAAACCTTGTGTTTGGCGATGCGTCTGTTGTGACAGACGGGCAGCGGTGTGCTGTCGATGTAATAGATGTCCGTCTTCCGGCCCATCCGGCTGGCGAGGAAAAAAACCAAAAGCGTCCACACGCGGCTCGTAAGTGCAATAAAACGCTCGTAGCAGGGAGCGCCGGGAAAACATGCCCGCAATAGCCCAAGGACGATGCCGTTGTAGAAGGTTTTGAAATTCTTGAAACGCGAGCTGTGGTAGAGAACCAACAGCGTCATGATCTCACTATCGGCGAGCCCGCCTTCCGGCCCATATTGTCGATCTGATGCCTTGC
>PLUZ01000099.1 GCA_003162995.1 Methylocapsa sp.
TGCCGCAGTTTGACTCCGGCGCTGCAGGAACCGAGCTGAGAGCCTTACGCAAGCTGAAAAGTTGAAACTCTAACCCCTTCGTCTTTGTCTCGGAGCGAGGGGCGCCGTTCGCAACATTTGGGTTTGCTCGAATGCTCGAACGTGCGGCAGAGAAAGCTGGGCTAGATATCAAGGTGCATCCGCACATGCTCAGGCATGCTTGCGGGTTCAAGCTGGCAAATGATGGCGTCGATACCCGCTCGCTGCAAAGCTACCTCGGGCACAAGAACATTCAACACATCGTCCGCTATACGGAATTGTCGCCAAACACGTTCAAGGACTTTTGAAAAGACTGAGCCCCTGACCTGCTATGCTCTGCTGTACAGCATGCCGGTGTGACCTGTTCGCGCTACTGTATGGGACGGCTGCGAAAGGTTGAAACGAGTGCGGCGACCAATACTGCCATGACGACGTATCCCGTCAGCGCTTCCCAGGCGGCAAAAAAGCGCGTGAAATCGTTCGCCGGGACAAAATCGCCATAGCCTAGCGTCGTCCAGGTCACGACAGAAAAATAGAGGCTCTTTACCCCATCGCGGACGATGCCATCATGGGTCGCATCCAATGGTATGGACGTATCTCGTAAACCGAAATATGTGTACTCACAGGCGCTGAACGCGATCAACGACGTCACGGTCAGGAACATCGATAGGAAGATATTGGCCTTGATTGAGGGATGGACCGGCTTCGTGCGGTTGACGAGTCTCAAAAACTTGATTGTCATGTAGACTGGCATACAAATTAACCAGATTGCCGCTATCGCTGCCATAACCTCTAAATCGCCAAAGATGATTGGCAACCCGAGCACCATGATACCGGTGGCGACCATGACAACAATGTAAACAAGATCGATGGCGCGGTCGGCCAAGCTTGGCGAGGGATCGTTCGGGGTCGGATTCGTCATGCAACCCCATAGCACTACTAAAGAATACTACTCTCGGTCGAGCGGTCAAGCGCCTCGCCGTGTCGACGTGTGCTACTCTATCCTAAGTTGTCTAGATTCTGCCAGGGAATTTCTGTCGTAAAGCGTCCTCAAATTTCCCAGCGAATACCTCGAAACCCTCGTGAAATGGATGCAACTCATTGGCCCAGTCTAGCGTATAGTCCGGATTTTGAAGGCTACCTTGGGTCTCGATCAAAATGAAATTGTTTTTCGCGCAACCTTGAAGCTTAATTAGCATATCTCTGAATAGTAGAAGTGCTTTATGAACAACCGGAGTTCGTTGCGATAAAGTCTTATATCCTGCAAATTTAAGCGCGGGCAGGAGCCACGGCCCCATACAAAGGGCGGGCCGACCGTCAGGAATCGCAAAATCGTAGCAGTGAGAGCCGTAATAATTTGCTCTTGTTTGGGCAAGGACATTTCGACAGTCGTTGCATCTCCCCATTCTGAAAGGTTAAGGATGTACGGCCTTGGGCTTCCCATATATTCCAGGCATGCTTCTATATCCGTGCGCCCCCCGAACGGGACATTGCCGCTGAGGGGATAGTCAAACCAGGAATCTCCGTGTGCAAGCATTCGCTGTGGAAGTGGTGTTTTAACGCGAGCGTACTTTCTTCTTGCATTGTCTCTCGCAATTTTTCCCTGATGGATTCTTGTACGCCTTTTAATCTGTTCGTCTTTCGAGCTTTTGATTTGTTGCTGAAGTGCAATTAATTCATCCATCGGGATATCCTTCTAAATGGTTCGCACCTGCTCCCTTATAGCGCTCCTGAAAAAAGGCGGTGCCGCTGTTTCCAAACCTCGTGCTCGATCTCGTCATCATATCATATTTGAACAACACTTAGAGTTTCTATTCGTGAGTTCTTCTCGCCTCGGCCCCGCTAAAGGGCTTGCGTAATCGAAGTGAATCACATGCCGGGAAACCTTGCCGGTGCTCTAGGAATGTCGAATTGCTGTTATACAGCGCCAAGGAGACAAGGCGCATAAAAGCCCGCCTCCTTTAGGATCCTTGCTCGGTGGAAATTCACGCAGATTTTTGGGTCATCGATATTTACGGTGCTACTCGCGCGTCAGGTCAATGACCTAAAATTTGACGTTAAGGGACAGCGCTGCATTATCGACACGAGCATTAGGAATCTCGAAGAGATGCTCCGTCGTGAATTGGAGGGGCTGCAACTTTAGCGCCTACGGCATCGAAAGGGAGCCCGCATGGGGCTAATATATTTTGACCGCTGTGCCAGCGCGTGAGTTGCACAAGTGAAGGCAGCGGCTCTGGAAACGCCCTTTATTCGCTAAGCCACCACAAGCGGCGGCGGTCGCGGCCCCTACCGGGTCCTGTGCACTGTTTGCTGCACCTTTGCGAGTTCAGCCTCTGCCCACTCTTTCGCTTCGATCGCTCGCGCCAGCTCCTGCCTTAGCCGCTCATTCTCGGCTAGGGCAATCTCTAGCTCTTCGTCAATTTCCTTCGCCATCTTTGCCCGCTCCTTCGGCAAATGCTTCTTATGCCGTGCGCTCTCTGACCAGTGCCGCCAAACCGATGTTGGATGAGTCCACCGCTGGCGCTCGGATTCGCTGAGCTTCGCGCGCCACTCTCGAATCTTTTCCAGATTCTCTATGATCTGCAGGAGGTGCGAACGCACTGCGCTGTCGATCTTGTTAAGCTTCTCGCGCTTCAGGATCTCACCGAACGCTTTACAATATGCGGCGCCCACCGGTCTCGTTGTTCCAACAATCGATAGGGCCTCTTCGCGCGCACGCTTCAACCCCGCCGCAACTGCCATCCATTTGCGCCAGTTATCATCTGCACCGATTTGGGCTAGGGCATCACGTGCGAGCGCGTAGGGATTGATGCGTGACACCTGCCCCGGCAATCCAAAGTCCTGGGCCATGGGCCTCCTAGGCTTGGCTATGTAGGGGAAATGGGGCTTGCTGTGTACCCAGTAAAGGGCAGAAATGTGCTGTGTATCAGTTCACTGCATGACCACCGTGAGGGGTATGACTGAACTCTGACGCGCAATGGGGCCATCACTTTTTATTGACCCTAGGCTTACTGCGCTTCAAGAATCCATTCTCTATCAAATGATCCTTGAGCACCTTCTGCACAAACGAACTCACGGTGCGATCATCCGCTGCAGCGGCGTTGTCTATAGCGCCCTTCAACTCGGGAAGCACACGAAAACTAAGGTTGGGCAGCGGTTTCATTTTCTGTTTTGCTTTCATAATTCTGCAGGCCTTGACAGACTGAGCACTTGGCCCATATAAGGCGGGCAACGACTGGGCGCAAGCCTACATCGAAGACGTAGATTTTCTATACGCATCATCCAATGCGTTCCACAAAAGGAGTCACCGGTTCCCTTCCATGGGGGCCAGTGGCTCTTTTTTTTTGCTTCTAGGAGATTTAGAGTGATTCGCATCAATTCAAAATGTAAGCGGGAAGAACGCGGAAACGATGCGTATTTCACACCGCCTCAAGCTGCTAAGGCGCTCATCGCAATTGAAAAACTGCCACAGAGAATCTTGGATCCTTGTTGCGGCAGTGGGCAGATCTTGGATGTGCTCCGCAAAAAGGGGCACACCGTGCGCGGGTCTGA
>PLUZ01000326.1 GCA_003162995.1 Methylocapsa sp.
CCGGATTGCCGTCGAGCGCAACGACGCGGAAAAAATGGCCAGGCAGAGCGAGGCTGCGGATCTCCGTCGCACTCGCATTGAGCACGTGGAACAGCACCCGTTCTCCCTGCTTGACGCGGATAGGTTCGCCGTGACCAAGCATCCGGCCATTGATGCCGAATAGCGCGTAGCCGACTTCGAAGCCCTTGGTTTTCTCCTGCGCTTCCTCGTCTGCCGCCTTTCCCAACTGTTGCAACATCTTGAGGGGAGCGCCGGCCAGCACGTCCATCGCCATATCGCCGCCCCGGCTGAAGGCTGGCGCGAACTCCTTCAATACCAGAAATACTTCGCGATCATAGGCACCGGGGTTGTTCTTTGGCTCGATATACACCGGCCCGGCTTGGCCGGTGTAAGTGCCGCGGTTGAGGTCGCCCCCGGCCACGACATGCGTGTGGTAAAAACGGAAGCCTGAGGGTTTGGGCATGAAGGCGATCCGGCGCATGCCATGCGCCGGCACGAACGGCGAGCCTTCCTCGGCAGCGCCATCCACGTCGCTGGGGATCATCTGCCCGTGCCAATGCACCAGTTCCGGCGTATCGGTGTCATTGTGAATATCGACGACGACCCGCTGCCCTTCCCTGAAGCGCAGCAGCGGTCCCGGAAACTGGCCGTTATAGAGCGTTGTCGAGACGATGTGTCCGGGCGCCAGCTCGATCAACCCGGTTCCAATGCGTAACGTGTAGTCCGCCTTTACACTGGTGACCTCGTCAGAGGCCCGTGCGAGGCGCGGCACCGCGCCCATTAAAGGAATCAGTCCGGCATGCTTGAGCAGGGAGCGGCGATCGATCATCACGGCGTCAATCCTCCAGCAGATTTAAAGGCCTGCCATCGCGGGCGAGCATGGCGTCCAGTGACCATGCGCCGGCACCCTCGATCAGGAGGTAAAGCGCACCCAGCAGCATGTCGAAATCCGCACGCGCCTCGTGCATCATGCTCCAGAAGCCGTAGCGCGGCAGTTTGGGCAGATGAAAAATCCAAAAGTCATGTCCCAGCAGGATCGGCACTTTGGTCGAGACGATCGCGCCGACCATGATGATGATCCGCGGGATGGCCGCGAGTCTGGTGAGCAGCCATAGAATGATGAGCGTGCCGCAAACGATCTCGACGGCGCCGACGAACGGTCCCATCAGCTCGGGATAAGGAATGCCGATATTTGCAAAGCGGCCTGCCCCAAGGACGTCCGGGGAAGCCAGTTTCTGAATGCCCCCGGGCAGAAACACAACGAGACCGACGAGGANNGCGCGCGCGTACTGAGAAGCGTTGTACACCAGTCGATTGGTCCCGTCTTGTTTCCGGAGAGGGGGCCGCTCATGGTCCGCCGCCTTCTTCGTCGTCGAACAATTCACCGAACAACTCGCGCACCTTGGCCTTGGCGGCGGCAAGCGCTTTGAATCCTGCCGGTGTCGCGCGGTAGACCCTGCGCTCTGTCCTGCCATCACGCTCTTTGTCTGACCTGAGAAAGCCTTTCTGCTCAAGCCCGTGCAGGATCGGATAGAGCGTGCCAGCGCTCAGCTCATAGCCATGCCGACGGAGTTCCTCGATCATGGCAAAGCCGTAGACCATCTCTTTTGCCGCGTGGTGCAGCACATGCAGGCGAATGAGGCCGGCGTAGAGATCGCGGTAATCCGTTTTCGGCGATGCCACGGCAGAGCGTCTCGGCGTGACTTTCTGTCTCTTGATCGCCGAGCGATTGCGCGGATATTTCGCCATCGAAATACGATATACATGCGCTGACGGAGTCAAGTCAGGTCAGTTACTCATTAAATCCTGCCGCGAATAACGGCATTCATCGCCATCGTCGCTTCACAGGATCGAGAGGAGCGGCCATGCCGCGCTCGTACCAGTCCCTGCTGCCGTTCACGATTGCAACCACCGACAGCATGACGGGAACTTCAATGAGCACGCCGACAACAGTTGCGAGTGCTGCGCCCGATTCGAAGCCGAACAACGAAATCGCAGCGGCGACCGCGAGCTCGAAGAAATTGCTCGCCCCAATCAATGCCGAAGGCCCCGCCACACAATGTTGCTCGCCTGCCAAACGGTTTAAGAGATAGGCGAAACCGGAGTTGAAATAGACCTGAATGAGTATCGGCACGGCGAGGAGTGCGATCACCAGAGGTTGACGCAGAATTTGCTCGCCCTGGAAGCCGAACAGGAGAACGAGCGTCGCCAGCAGCGAGACGAGCGACAAGGGTTGCAGAAAACTGAGAACGCGCATGAGCGCCGCGTCCCCACCAGCGTCGAGAAGTCGGCGGCGGATCAATTGCGCGGCGGCAACCGGTAGGACGATGTAGAGCACGACCGAAAGAACGAGCGTGTCCCATGGCACGGTGATCGCCGAGAGGCCCAGCAACAGACCGACGATCGGCGCATAAGCGAAGACCATGATCGTATCGTTCAGTGCCACCTGCGACAGTGTGAAATGCGGCTCGCCCTTGCTCAAGTTGCTCCACACGAAGACCATAGCGGTGCAAGGCGCGGCAGCGAGCAGGATGAGTCCTGCGATATAAGAATTGATCTGATCGGCGGGAAGATAGGGCCGGAAGAGATGGCCGATGAACAGCCAGCCCAGCGCCGCCATCGAGAAGGGTTTGACGGCCCAATTGATAAACAAGGTCACGCCGATGCCGCGCCAGTGTTCTTTGACCTGATGAAGCGATGCAAAATCGATCTTGATGAGCATCGGAATGATCATCAGCCAGATAAGAACCGCAACCGGTAGGTTCACTCTCGCAATTTCGGCGGCGCCGATCAGGTGAAAGACGCCAGGGAGAAAATGACCCAGGACAATGCCAACGACGATACAGAGACCGACCCAAAGGGTCAGGTAGCGTTCAAATTTGGACATGCGAGCTTTCCTTAGATATTCACTACGCGCAGACCCGAGGCACCGATGTCCACCAATAGCGTCTATTTCGGCATCGAAAGATCGAGTTTTTCAAAATCAAGATTGACGAAGGACGAGATACCATCGGAAAGACAGCGATAGATGTCCTGGCCATCAGGCTTTCTCCTCGACGGTGTTGGCCTTACCGATCTCGTCGAGCCTCCTCTGGAGCGAGAGCATGTCAAGGCTCTTCATCGGCAGTGCAGTGAAGATCGAAATGCGGTTGTATAGCATCCTAAACGCATCTGCGAAGGCGAGATGCTTCTCGACCTCGGTTCCTTCGGTGGCTGCGGGATCTGGCTGGCCCCAATGGGCCGTCATCGGTTGGCCGGGCCAATAGGGACATTGCTCTTTAGCGGCGTCATCGCAAACGGTGAACACGAAATCGAGCGGCGGGGTGCCGGGCCTAGCGAACTCATCCCAGCTCTTGGAGCGAAACCCGTCCGTCAGGAAGCCAGATTTCTCCAGAACGGCGACCGCTCGCGGATGGATCTCGCCCTTGGGATGAGAGCCGGCGCTATAGGCTTTGAACCGGCCTGTGCCGAGCCGATTGAGGATCGCTTCGGCCATGATCGAGCGCGCCGAATTCCCGGTGCAAAGAAAAAGGACATTGTAGGTTTTTTCAGCCATGACGATCTCCCGTATGCAGGAGCAATGCTGCCCGGCATCTCTAAGAAACGAGCGTTGCCCCTCTCGCCAAGAGCGAGCCACGAAGAGCAATTCGACGTGTGACCATTGTGATCTTCTCCGTGCAAAATGCACTTCGACATTTCGATAGTATTGGAAATATCGTAATAATGGTTCGCACGCAAGAGCTTTGTGTGATGAAATGGTACAGTTCACGCTGCTTGACAGGCGTAAGATTTCCATTATATTGGAAATATGGAAAAGTTAGACGCGATAGCCGCACTTGGCGCACTCGCCCAAGAGTCGCGCCTCGATATCTTCCGCTTGCTTGTGCAAGCAGGGCCTGACGGGATTCCCGCTGGACGGATCGGGGAGCGCCTCGGGCTGCCTTTGGCAACCCTGTCGTTTCACCTGAACCAACTGAAGCAGGCGAACCTCGTCACGGTCCGGAGGGAAAGTCGGTCGCTGATCTATATGGCCGCCTATCCCACAATGAAGGACCTGCTGGGCTACCTGACCGAAAACTGCTGTCGGGGCGATGCTTCCGCGTGCAGGATCGGTGTCTGTGATCCTCCACCAGTCAGCCATGGAGAAGACCATGAAGCGCCTGCACGTACACGTGTCCGTTGACGACCTCGCGCACTCGATCCGATTCTACAGCACACTTTTTGCCGCCGAACCGGCTGTAACGAAGCCAGATTACGCGAAGTGGATGCTGGACGATCCGCGCGTTAATTTCGCCATTTCGACACGCAGCGGACAGGCTGGCCTCGATCATCTCGGGATTCAGGTCGAGACGCAGGACGAATTGCAAGAGGTTTACGGGCGGTTGCAACAGGCTGACCAGCCCGTGCTTGAAGAAGGCGTGACGACCTGTTGCTATGCCAAGTCGGAAAAGGCGTGGATCAAAGACCCGCAAGGTCTGTCATGGGAAACCTTTCTCACCCTTGGCGAAAGCACCGTCTACGGGGATCACGTCGATCTCGATCCCATCCGCAAAACATCGGGAGCGTGTTGCGCGCCTGTGGCCGATACCGCGCCGGCCGCTGCCGCCTGTTGCTCCCCAAAACGAGAGACGGCGGCATGACTGAACGCGCGTTCAACATCCTGTTTCTTTGCATCGGCAACAGCGCATCCGCTTAATCCTAACTGAAACCATCCTTGTTTCAAACGGAACGGCGCTTTTTCAACAGGAGACATTCCCATGAAGCCAAGACTCATCGCCGCTGCGCTTGCCGCGAATCTGGCGGCGGTAACTGCCGCAATCGCACTGGACGCGAACCTTCCGGCCTATCAGCCCGTCGGCGGCATTTCCGGACAGCTCAAATCGGTGGGGTCTGATACGTTGAACAATGAAATGGAGCTATGGGCCAAGGGCTTCGAGGCTCTGTATCCCGGCGTGACAATCGAGATCGAGGGCAAAGGCTCGGCGACGGCCCCGCCGGCGCTCCTCGAAGGCGCTTCACAGTTCGGCCCGATGTCACGTCCGATGAATGCCGATGAAATCGCCGCCTTTGAAAAGAAATATGGCTATAAGCCCGCCCACTTCCGCGTGGCGGCCGATGCGCTCGCCATCTATGTCAACAAGAACAACCCCATCCCTTGTTTGACGATGCAGCAAGTGGATCAGATTTTCTCTTCAACGCGACAAGGCAGTGGAAGCAGGAGCATCGATAATTGGGGTGACGCTGGTACGACTGGAGAATGGGCGACAAAGCCGATCTCGATTTATGGCCGCAATTCCATTTCAGGAACCTATGAGTTTTTCAAGAGCACTGTATTATACAACGGCGACTATAAGGAAGCCGTGAAGCAGCAGCCTGGTTCGGCGGAGGTCGTTCAGAACATTGCTAACGACAAATTCGCGATCGGCTATTCCGGCCTCGGCTACAAGACGGAAGGCGTCCGCACGGTCCCATTGGCTGCATATTATGGCGCAAAATGCTACGATACGACCGCTGAAGCGACCTATTCCGGCAAATACCCAATCGCCCGCTACCTGTACATTAATCTGAACAAAAAACCAGGCGAGCTGCTCGGCCCGTTGCGCGCCGAGTTCATCAAATACATTCTCTCCAAGGACGGCCAGACACTAACGGAGAAAAGCGGGTATTTCCAGATCACCAATGAAATCCGCCAGCACGACCTCGATGCATTGGGAATTTCGACCCTCGCGAACTAAGTGCCTTTCAGGCTACTGGTTGCGGGTTTTCATTGCAGCGGATCAGAAGTGTTGGTTGAGCGTGGGAGCTCGGGAAAACGGGGCGTTACGAACGTCGTTTGGAAATGTTTCGCACAAGTGAATTTCAATATCGGTGTTGAACGAACGTGCGGAATCCTGGCTCAATGCGGCCATCATGAAGAGGCATCGGCCGTAAGATCAATCCTGGCAGAAGTGCCGCAGGTTGATCATCGTATAGGCCAGCGCTTTGAAGGCGTAGTGCAGCCGGCTGAGGCGATCGAACCGAAGCAACAAGCGGCGAAATTTATCTTCCCAGCCAAAGACCCGCTCGATGGTATTGAACCGCTCTTTAAAAATGGCAGAGTTGAAGAGTGGTTTGCGGCCACGTTTGGAGCTTCTTCGACCGCGGGGGTTCGCGTTGATATTGGGAACCATCCCGCGATTGAAAATGGCTTTCCGGTTCGTCCGGCAATCGTAGACGCCATCCAAACTGACGATCGTTCCTTGAAGGTCAAGGCCAACGGCAAGGGCGATGCATGACACCAGCGGTAGGGCGTCTCGCAAGAGCGTCGATTCATTGCGATTGCCGGGCGCGGAAACAAACGGTGCAATCACATTGCAATTCCGATCGCAGAAGGCGACGATCTTGTCGCCTTTCACCTTCTTGTGCCCGCTGAAACCGATGTTGTCGCCGCCCTTCTTCGCCGATGTCGTCGTTCCATCGCCATGGATGACTGTGGTGTCGAGGAGATCGGCTCGATGAAGCTTCAACACCGAGCCTGCAAACACGGCATCAAAACAGCCGTCCGCTTGCCACTTTCGAAATGCGCTATAAATGCGCGTGTAGCGAATTTCTGGTCGGCCGTCTTGACCTTTTTCGATCGGCAGTTCTTTCCACTGGCAGCCCAGGTAAAGCAATCGCAAAATGTAGTTGAAGATCACCAGCAAGGTCAGTTTCGGCGCGGGGCCCCGGCTCCCAACGGTAAGATGGGGCAAGACAAATGGGACTGGCTCAAGATTGGGG
>PLUZ01000273.1 GCA_003162995.1 Methylocapsa sp.
GAGGGCGACGCTATATTCGGCAAGGCTTTTGCCAGGAGCGATACGACAGTCAAACTTAACAATAGAATATTCGGTTTGCTGTGCAGATACGTGTGTCCGCGCTCCCAATTTAGTATCGGGACCTCCGAAAGACACATGAACAATATTTGTTTTCATAATTGCTACGGCAAATTAATTTCACCACAGTATTCATTCAGATTCTGAGTGCAATGCGTGGCGCGTTCTGTGCTCGATCAATTTATTAACGGCTTTTGAAATAAATTTTGATCTCATGCACGGAATCGACCGGAATCAAAGAATTGGAACCATGGTCCGATCGAAAAAAACCGATCTGAGAATTCCGCTTTGTGCTCGCAATCCTGTCCTTGACAAGCATGGACGGCGTGGAAACGGCCTTGGCCGCGGCGGGCTAACGCAAATCCGTCACTCGACCTGCAGAAGTAGCGCCACGAGTTCGCTTTGGCGATGGGTGTAGGTCTTGGCAAAGACGGATTTCAGACGTTTACGAGCTGTCTCCCACGGAATCTCCAGTTCTCGGGCAGCAATTTGCAGAGGCGCGCCGCGTGCTATGACGCAGGCGAGCTTCGCCTCCGAAGCGGTAAGACAAAAAGTCTTGGCGAGGATCGCTGCGGGCGGCCCCGGTTTCGGCCCCAACACATTCAGTGTTACGAGCGCATGCACTTGTTGCTCGGGCGCGTGCGCTGCCCCTTCGAAGGGCCAAATTCGCAAAATGACCGGCAGTTTGTGACGGCGTTGAACGATGATCGGCTCGGCGATCAAAGACTGAGTTTCGACAGGGCTGGCCGAACTATCCAGCGATGCTTTCAGAAGCGTGCGGGCTTCAAGGTCGCGAACGAAAAGCCGCTTGCCCTTGACCTTGACATCGTCGTCGAAAACCACGGTCGCCGCAGTGTTCACATCGACGACAAATCCGCGCCGATCGAGCGCAATCGCAGGCAAGCGCATCGAATTGAGCAGGCTGGTCGCAAGTGTGACCGGTCCACGCGCACTCGCAACGGCGGCGATCTCGAGCAAGCGCCGAGTGAAGGAAGTGAGAATACGCTCTTCTTCAGCGCCCAATTGGCAAGCGTCTGAATTCGCGCCCGACATGTCATTGCACCCAGCGGGACGAAATGGGAGAATCACGACGAAAAAAGCATTCAACAGTTAACTGTGATTGATTTCCTTGTCAAAACGCGCCCCTCCAAAGCAGTCCGTGTGAAAGTGATCTTGGGCTTGTTCGCGCGCAGAATATTGAAGACATATTCTGGTGATTTCACGCGGCGCATTACCAATGCGCTTGCCAGCGATTCCACGCGTAGAGCAAGTCGGCGAACCGATCATAGCTGACGCGCGCAATCGGATGGATCACGGGTAGGCTAAGTACCCGTCCGAGCCAGACGTCGCCTGGGGTGCGAAGCCAAATGGCGATCGCGCAATCAGCGCCTATGTGCAGGCGGCCCTCTGCATCAACGGCATGCAGCCGGCGGCGCACGTCCTCGACCCCGGCGCCGAAGCGGGAGAGCACATCAGGCTCGAGATTGATGTCCCTGAACTCGACCACGCCAGTCCGGGCGGCCCGGACGAGCCGGCGGTGCTGCCACTCAATGCCAGCATTACAGACGGGGCACTGGGTGTTGTACCAGACAGTGAGAGTCGAACTCATTTCTGACCTTGTCGTGCTGGAGCCGCAACGATTTCGAAACGTTTGCTATCCTCAAAAATTGGCGGACGCCGTCACGGCCTTATCCGCACTTCCGGAGTCCACAACCAAGCGGACGTGGCCGAATCGCAAAGCTACTTTGTCCCGCGCATTTTTAAACAGGCTCCTCGAAGCAGGCGATCGTCAAGCCCGGCAGCGGTTCCTTTCTGCAATTAGGCTTTGTGCCGACCGACTCCATCTCGATCGGCGGCAAGCGGCGCCTGACAGCGTCTGCCGCTTCCAATTGGCTCTCAGGCGCGTTCGGCTTGGGAAAAATTGTTAGCCATGCTCTCCGGCAGACAGAAATTTTTCATCCACCGGGACGCCATATCCGATCGCTAAACGGTTGTTTTCGTTCGCAAGACCTATGACGGCAAACAATTCCGCCAATTGCTCCTCCGTCATCCCCTTGGCGCGCGCCGCAGCGGTGTGGGACGCTATGCAATAGCCGCAATTATTCGTGACGCTGACCGCTATGTAGACCAATTCCTTGGTCAGCGAATCCAAGGCCCCGGGCGCCATAACCTGCTTGATGTTCTCCCATATGCGCTTCAAGGTCGCGGGATGATTGGCTAGCGCCTTCCAGAAATTATTGACCCAATCGGTTTTGCGGGTCGCCTTGATATCCGCGTAAACGGCCGCCACCTCTTCGGAAGCTTCCCCTTCCTCGATCAAAATTGCCACTCTACTTCTCCGTTTTTGATGTGTCTCCACCAGCCGGCAATTTACGGCAATCGAACGATTATGGCGAAGAAACTCAAGTTACCTGGAATCCAGCCTCGATACGCGATATCATCTGCTCGCTTTGCTCAAGATGTGGATTGAGGAAATCAACTCTGCGATGACTTATGGCAAGAGCGACGCGTGGTGTGCCGAACATCCTGCGAGAACCCGCCTGACAGCGTTGCCAAAGGTCCAGATCGAAGTCGCGGTTCTTGCCAGTCATGTCGACAGTGTCGTCGACGCGATCGTGAGGTCGGCACGAACGGGCCAGATCGGTGACGGCAAGGTTTTTGTCACGGATATCGATCGCGCCACGCGGATTCGCACTGGTGAGACCGATGACTCAGCGCTGTGAGCCGTGGTCCTAGTCCTATCCCTTTGCAATGGTGTCACGGGGACATTAACCTAACGGTTTTTCCGAACCCAATGACCCCTTCCGGAAGGCGATCGTGCGCCTGCCGTACGAAACTCACGGGTGCTTGAGTTGGGTCAAGGTCGATCCGGAACAGTTTCTCGACGCCGACGATTGCGGCCACGAACATCGGGCTTGGCACGGTGCGCTCTGTGAGAATGATGGCATGCGGACGGAAATTCTCCCGCCAGATTTTCTCACGCGCTTCTGTTTTTTGTTTCTCGGCAAATTCGATTTCTCGAAGCGTTTGGTCAAGTGCAAGCTTCACGATTCGTTACTTCCAGGTTACCGTCGCTATCATTTGCGTCCCTTTCACCGGCGCTTCATCAAATTTTGGCATGCGCGCACTCGGCGGGCACTCCACCTCACCGGCGACAACCCCCACATGAGAGCGTATAAGTGGCTAAAAATGTAACTTGCGGTTCCATGTGACCAGCCGTTTAATGCAGAGCAGCGCCGTGACCTCATGACCGCTTGTTGCGCGGTTCGGGAGAAACGCCAATGTCGCAGTTTGATGTGACCGTCGGTCCGGATTCGACCCCGGTACATCCTGGTGTGCGCAAGATCGGACCCGCGGACCTCAAAGACGCTCTGGCCAAAGGCATCGACGATTTCTTGGCGATGCCGTCATCCCACGTTTTCCTAGGCCTGATCTACCCGATCGCCGGCCTGTGCCTCGCCGGCTATGCTCTGCCCATGCTTTTTCCGCTCATGGCGGGTTTCGCTCTGGTTGGTCCCTTCGCGGGAATTGGCTTGTATGAGATGAGCCGGTGCCGGGAGCTTGGCCTGGACACCTCATGGGAGCACGCGTTCGACGTGGTGCGCTCGCACTCGATTTTCTCTATCCTGTCGCTCGGCCTGTTGCTGCTGGTGATTTTTGCGTGCTGGGTATTCGCGGCCCAGTCTCTTTATGTGGCGCTTTTCGGAATGCAACCGGAGGCCTTCACGCAGATTATCACGACTATCTTCGACACGCCGCAAGGCTGGAAGCTTATCGGATTTGGCACTGCAATCGGTTTCGTCTTTGCCGTGGTGGCGCTGAGCATCAGCGTCGTCTCATTTCCCTTTCTTCTCGACCGCGATGCAGGGGTCCCGGTGGCGGTTCAGACTTCCGTCAGGGCCGTGCTGGCGAACCCTTTTACCATGGCGCTGTGGGGATTGATCGTCGCGGCGGTCCTAGCGATCGGCTTCTTGCTGCTGTTCGTCGGGCTCGCGGTCGCGGTGCCGGTCCTGGCACATTCGAGTTGGCATCTCTACCGGAAGCTCGTGGAACCGGCCGCCCCAGTGTGACGCCAAGCCAGTGGAGTGAAAATCCGACCTAAATGCACAAGTTCCAAGCCTTACGATCGGTCGGCCCGGCGTTGTCACGTTCGTCGGTTTTACTTGTCAATAGCCCGGTACGCTCAAAGCACCGATGTCTAAATTTCAATTCCTTAGGCCGCTCGTAGCCGAGCTAAATAAGCTCGAACCCTCCGTGCCAATGATG
>PLUZ01000384.1 GCA_003162995.1 Methylocapsa sp.
TTCATACTTCGTACTGAAGCTCTATGATGAGCCGCTAAGGGCATATTTGAGCCGCAAATTGTTAAAAGCGAAGGCCCGCTCAGAAAAATCTGAGTCAAAGATCGCCTCAGTGGTTAAATCTCTGGCAGACCCCTGACCGGCTCATAAGCCCATATGATTGCCGCGTGCTCGAGATGACATTTATGCGGCGGCTTGTTCGTTTGCGGGCATGATCGCGTCAAGCGAAATCAGGCTGATCATGCGCCCGTCGGTCGCGACAATTCCGCTTACGAAGTCCTTCGCCATCTGCGAGGCGACATCGGGCGTCGGCTGGATGAGATCCTGGCTGATCGTGAGAATCTCCGACACCCCCTCGACCATAAGGCCGATCATCTGATTGCCGATCTGGACGACCAGAATGGCGTGGCGGGTCGTCGGTTCGGTCGGCGGGAAGCCGAGCCGCGCCGCGAAGTCGATAATCGGCAACACCGTCCCACGCAGGTTGATGACGCCACTGACAAAACCCGGCGCATGAGCAACCGGCGTCGCCGGTGTCCAGCCGCGAATTTCCCGAACCAGCATGACATCGATGCAGAATTCCTGGATCCCAATCAGGAAAGTGATCATTTCGCGCGCCGCGGCGCCATCCGTTTTATCAATCTCAGCCATTTGCGTCCGCCTGTTCTTCCGGCCCCCTTCTTCGGGGCCCATCACCTGCACTTAAAAAGGCCAACTCGCTTTCGCGAACGTGTCAGAATTCCTGCCAGGCGTCCTCTCCGGCGCCAACAGACCCGCCATTCACAACCGCCTTGGCTGCCGAGCGGACCGGCCGCGAAGCCGGCTTGCGCGTCTCGGCGCGAGCGCTGTTGGCTGGTGTGGCTTTGGGCCCAGGCCGGAAGGCGTGTGGCGCTGCCTTTTGCAGCTCACGGCGCATAGAGTCTTTGCCACCTGCTTGGCCGATCTGGAATTGGCCGATCAGACCCGACAGTTGCTCCGTCTCCTCCGTCAGCGAATGGCTGGCCGCTGTCGTCTGCTCGACCATGGCTGCGTTTTGCTGCGTCACCTGATCCATCTGGGTGATGGCCGTGTTGACTTCGCCAAGCCCGATCGACTGCTCTTTCGCGCCCGCGGCTATCTGGGCGACAATCGTGGTGATCTCACTCACTTGCCCCATGATACGCTCAAGCGATTTGCCGGTTTCATTCACCAGCTTGACCCCGTTCTCGACCTGCGTCGATGACGCCAAAATCAGCCCCTTGATCTCCTTCGCCGCTTCCGCCGAGCGCTGAGCGAGCGCACGGACTTCCGAAGCGACGACTGCAAAACCGCGGCCCGCGTCGCCAGCCCGCGCCGCTTCGACCCCGGCGTTCAAAGCGAGCAGATTCGTCTGAAAAGCGATTTCGTCGATAACACCAATGATCTGGCTGATCTGCTGCGACGATTTTGCGATGGTGTCGATCGCCTCCACGGCCTGACGCACCACCACCGCGCTCTTCTTGGCATCCTCGTCGGCAGCAGCGACCACTTCGCGGGCGTGGGTCGCGCCTTCGGAGGCGCTCTTGGCGGTCGTGGTGATTTCGTTGAGCGCCGCAGCTGTCTCTTCGAGACTGGCTGCCTGCTGCTCGGTCCGGCGCGACAGATCGTCGGCTGCCGTCGCTATCTCCTGCGTTCCCGAGTGGATCGCATTCGTGCTGCCGGTGATCTGCAGCAACGTGGACTGCATTTTCTCAAGAGCTAAGTTGAAGTCCGAGCGAAGTTTTTCGAAAGCTGGAATGAAGGCTTTCTCGATCCGGATCTCAAGGTTGTTGTTAGCCAACCGCTCCAGTCCCGCTCCTATTTCGTTCACNNCTCGGTAATGTCGGTCGCAAATTTGGTTATTTTCATTACCTTATTGTTGAGATCGAAGATCGGATTGTAGGACGCTTGAATCCAAACTTCCTTCCGGCCTTTACCGATGCGTTTGAACTCGGCGGCGATATACTCTCCGGCGTTCAGTTTCCTCCAGAACTCCTGGTAATCGGAAGATTGCGCATAAGACGGCTCGACGAAAAGGCGATGGTGCTGCCCCTTGATCTCGTCGAGACGATAGCCAAGAAGATTCAGGAAATTTTCATTCGCGGTGATGACCTCGCCGCCCGGCGTGAATTCAATGATGCCTTGAACGCGCGAGATTGCGTTTATTTTTCCCTCGAATTCCGCGTTCTTGAGTTTTTCGGCAGTGATGTCGGTCGCCACCTTAACAATCTTCAGAACGGTGCCCTTTGAATTTATCACCGGATTATATGAGGCCTGAATCCAGACCTCCCGCCCGCCTTTGCCGATGCGCTTGTATTCTCGCGCGTCAAACTCACCGCGATTGAGCTTGGCCCAGAAAGCCTTGTAGTCCGGACTGCGAACATAATCCGGATCGACAAACATGCTGTAATGCTGACCTTTGATCTCCGAAAGGCTGTAGCCCAAGGCATTGCAGAAGTTCTCATTCGCCGTAAGAATGGTCCCCTTCTGGTCGAACTCGATGATAGCAAGCGACCGGTTGAGGGCCGTAAGCACCGCTGACCCGGAAGCGGCATTAAAACCGAACATGAAAATTCACTCCTCAATTGGCACGGACCGCCAGTAATTTCGGCATACCAGCATGAGTTTCGATGCGATTTCATACTGGTTGAACATCAAATACGCTTCGGCACATGCACAGCGCCTGCCGCAGGATGACCTGCTGCATGGAAATGTCATTGAAGAAAAGGAGATACCGGATCGAACCCGGGATGAGCGTACGGCATCATGCCCTCGACCCGCCAATTGCGCTTGACCGGATCGACACGTCATTGTGATCAATATAGGGACAATAGGTTAAGCAAGCGTTCGCGGCGCAAGCTCCTCTCTTAGTTCCGGGGGATCGCTCTCGTGCAAATGTCTTGCCCTAGAGCGAGTCCTTATCGAAAAAGTCGAGCAACTTTTCCGGAACATGCTTTACCCCTATCAGGGGCCAGACCGGCCTCGTTTCACCCGTCTCGTTCCGAGGCCGCTAGGCCGAGTCGCCGGACTGCGCATATCATGATCGCAATCAGCATCCGGAAAAGGCTGACCCAAACAAGCCATCAGTAATGCAATCGCATGCAAGGCGATTTTGATGCTTACGGCAATAGAATCAGAGTTTTTCAACAGTGCCTTTGAACTTTGCATGCGGACAAGCTGAGGTTTGGTTTGCAATCGCGGCGCCGCTGGCTCAGTTTAGCGGCGGCGCCATTCCGGCGCCGCAGGGAAGGAGGCGCTCATGCGCAAAATAGCAGTCATTGCTTCGTTGATTTGCTGTCTGGTCTTACCCGACATGGCGTTTGCAATGCCCATCGCCTCGAGCGATACGGTCGCAAAAGCCGNNGCACGTGGCGGATGTGGCCCCCGCAGACATCGCGGGCCATATGGCGGCTGCAGGTGGAACCGCTGGTAAAACACCACAAACGGGGATCCATCAGCAGCAGCCGATGGATTTCTGGCTCCGGCCTATCAGCCCTTGTTCGAGGGCTGACCTTCACCGTTGAAGCCGGGGCCGCCAGGCCAAATCGTCGGACAGCACATAGATCGTGATGGCAAGCAGCATAATGAAAAGGCCAACCCAAAATAACCGCGAATGATGCAACCGCCGCCAGTTCCGGCGGACGGGCAGGTCCTCGGCGCCGCCATGATGGCGGGGGTGATTGTTCATATGTATTTCCTCCCCTTATTCTTGAAAACCGCGAAGGCCATGACATGTCCTTCTTGCAGCTGATGCAGGTTTGACGCTCACGGCCGCCAATCGTACCGAAAAGTTTCATGCGAAACATTTTCGTACGATCGATCCGGTATTATGTAGCAAACTCACCAAAGCTATAACGTTGCCATAATTCATCCCATCGGCATATCCCTTATAAACAACTTTGTGATAAGTCATATATCCCTCCCTTGACGATATGCCGGTGTGTGATATGGGTAATCGCCCGTTGTTATGGTGATTCCTATGACAGATCCTCTTTCCCGCGCCATGGCCGATCTTGCTACTAAGGAGCAAGATATTAGCCGCCTTCAAAATGAGGCGGAAAAGCTTCGTGTGTTTATCGAAATGTATCGCTCATATGCGGAAACATCTATTCCTAATGGAAGTGACAACAGCGTCCCGCGCTCGAAAAAAGACCTGATCGCTGACGCCTCAATTGTAGTCATCAAGCGCCATGGGGCGCCTGTGCCACTTAGTGTTCTATGCACAGAAATTGAAACAAGCGGCGTTGAAATTGGAACATCAGACCCAAAGCAATATCTCTCGACGACACTCAATCGCGATAGTCGGTTTAGGTCGATTCGAGGCGAAGGCTGGGTTTTGACTGATTAAATGGATTAGCCCTGCACATTTCAAGTCTACCGAGACGGATGTGCAGGGCTCTTAAGCGTGCCTGTAAAGCCAGGCGAGGAGGTAGGACATGTTATTATAACCAAAGCCGCTTTAGTCGGCTACCGCGTTACCGCGCGGTGGCTGACTTTAGCGAACTTGGGCCGGGGCTGGTTGCCGAGAGCCGGATTTCCACCTGCGCGCTCCGGGGTCCGATCCCCCGTCGGTCCACCTTTGGTCTGTGTACACTAAAACACGGATTCCGTCTATATGGATGTCAGCGTTTTTCGTTGGCATTAGTGAAAGTTATTCCCTGTGCTTCGCCATCGACAAAAGCGATTCCTTGCCGCTCCAGCGCAGCTCTCATTGCCGCTAGATTGTTCGCAATCGGAACGCGACGCCCTTTCTCGAAATCGCGCACCGTTGAAAGGGAAACGTGCGCAGCGCTGGCAAGATCGTCTTGCGACAGGTCCAACCAAGCACGAGCGGCGCGACATTGCTCAGGTGTCATGCCGCTCTGATAGCGATAAAATTTGCAAACGTCAACGATTTCCGTTGACACCAACGCTTTCAACGCTTATCAATGACGTCAACGGAAATCGTTGGCGTTCAAATGTCTCAGCACTTCCTCCTTTCAACTGCGGCACGTTCGCTAAGTCTAGCGAAAGTAGCCCGTATGTCGGATCAGGAAGCCCATGACGCCTTCCGGCTAATCCGCTGGACCGATACTAACGGCGAGCCGGTAAGCCCGCGCTGCCAATGCAATGCGGCCTATAAATATGAGACGCGCAAGCTATGGAAGTGCAAGGCTTGCAATCACCAATTCAGTGTCACGTCTGGCACCATTTTCGCCAGTCGCAAGATGCCAATTCGTGACATTCTCCTTGCCATTGCGATCTTTGTGAACGGCGCGAAAGGCCATAGCGCTCTGCAGCTCTCGCGCGACCTTGATTGCCAGTACAAGACGGCTTTTGTGCTTGCTCACAAAATCCGCGAAGCACTTGCCGATACAAAAACTGATGAAACCGTCTCGGGCGAAGTCGAAATCGACGGTGCCTATTTTGGCGGTTATGTGCGGCCCGCCAATTGGAAAGAGAACCGCCGCGATCGTCGTCTTGCTGAAAACCAAACCGGCAAGCGTCGCGTCGTAGTCATCATGCGCGAACGCAACGGGATAACACTTCCCTTCGTTTTCCATGCCGAAGCTCAATCAATTTCATTGATCGCCAATCGGGTCAATGGCAATGCTATCGTCTATGCTGATGAAGCCCGGCATTGGGATATTCTGCACGAGCGCTTTTTGACCAAGCGCATTAACCACGAGGAATGTTATTCGGACGGTGATGCCTGTACCAATCAAGCCGAGAGCTTCTTTTCCAGACTTCGCCGCGCTGAGATCGGGGTGCATCATCATATCAGCGGGCGGTACCTCGGCGCATATGCCTCAGAAATGGCGTGGCGTGAAGACAACCGCCGCGTCTCAAATGGCGAGCAATACTTGATGGCCGCAAATGCTGCGCTGGTGCATCCAGTTTCGCGCCAGTGGAAAGGGTATTGGCAAAAAGGTGGTTGATTATCCCGATAATTTAAACCAGGGAGAATTCACCCCAAGTCTTCGATCTAGATAGGCCACATATGTAGGCACCATATGCTCAGCCTGATCTACGCCAGAGACGATTACTGACTTTCCATTATCGGCAACGATCTTCACCAGAGAAATTGGACGACCCCGTTTGTCAGTGCGATATCCGCATTGACAGTGACCGCCACATTCCCTGATCCATTGCATATATTGAGCTAGTGTTGGATGTCCGCCAAATGGCGCAGCCACGGACCTTCCTTATGCACAAAGAGCCATTTCATATCCGACGCCGTCTATCATCTCGCTCTTATCGAATCTAGAACGCTTCTCCCAGAGATCAAAAAAATGCTCGGGCGCTTGAGGTAATGAATTCAGATCCCGACCCCCAGATTTGCATAGCTCTAGCTCCGCTTCGATTGCAACTTCGAGACGGGACTGCAAAGTATCTAAATCCTTAGCCATTGCGCAAATGTCATGTTCAAGGCACTGCGCAATCCATTGGCCGCCATCGTTAAGGATGACAACACGGACGGTTTGCGTTGTTTGCATTGAAAACTCCCGGCTTTTTTGGCTTGTGGCTTGACAAATCAAGAAACATATGAAAGCGGCCTCTTACAGAGGGGAGTATATAGATTCGTTAACTGATTTGTCCATGCGGCAGTTAGGTTAATTATTAAAAATTCTTTGGCTGTGCCGCCGATGCAACAAAATCATGGCACAAAAATGTGTACCAAATAGTTGAATTAATTGATCAATCTTACTTTCATTGACTACTTTGCAATCCACACTTTCGCGCCCTTCCGTTTCCCGGCTCCAGCAATCTGCCCTCGTATTTCTCGCCTCAGCATGGCCTGGATGATTTTAAAACTGATCGCCCTGCGCAAGACTGCATCGCTGTGATTCATATCCTTGGCGCGCATTACAGCTAACGTCAGCTCGCGAGTGTCCAAGCCTTCCTTGGCCTCAGCAAGTTCCTTTTTGCATAAAGCAAAAATCTCGCCACGCTTGAATATACGGGTGATTGACATGCGTGACGGATAAACGCTTGACCCACTGTCTCTCTCAAGCAATTCCAGCGTTGCATTGACGTACATCAGATCGCGTCGGGCGGTTGTTATAGCCGTTTCGTAAGTGGCAATGATCCGCTCTAGCTCATCGCGCTTTGAACAAAGGGTATTGATGATTTGGGGTTCGGGCATTTTGTTGGCCACGCTTGCATCAGGCAACCTGGCCACGAAATCCAAATGTTCACAATATTGGTTTTGGTGAGTTTGCTACATAATACCGGATCGATCCGCACAAGGTTATAGACTCTTCGCTCCGGTTAAGGCGTACAAAATGTCCTCTTTTATCCCGGCCGATCCCGCCGAGGTGGCGGCCGCCGTGGCCGAGGCGGCGGCGGCGCGCACGCCACTCTCCATCACGGGGCTTGCCTCCAAGGCGGCCCTTGGCAGGCCGGTCAAAAATGCCTGCCGCCTCGATCTCTCGCGGCTTGCGGGCGTCACCTTCCACGAGCCGGAGGAACTCATTCTCTCGGCACTTGCCGGAACACCCATCGAGATTATCGAGGCGCTGCTCGCCGGAGATGCGCAAGAGCTTCCCTTCGAGCCGATGTCCTTTGCGGCTCTTTATGGCACGGGCCACGGCACGCTTGGCGGAGCGATTATGACCAATCTCTCCGGTCCGCGCCGGATCAAGGCGGGCGCGGCGCGGGATTTTGTCCTCGGAATCAAGGCAGTGTCCGGCCGCGGCGAGGCGTTCAAGGCAGGCGGCCGGGTCGTCAAAAACGTCACCGGCTATGATCTTTCGCGCGGCCTCGCCGGATCGTTCGGAACCCTCGCGGTTGCGACCGAAATTACCCTCAAAGTGCTGCCTCGCGCGGAAACCTCGGCGACGCTCATTCTTGAAAACCTTAATCCCGCCCGCGCGGTCGAAGCGCTTTGCGCCGCGATGGGCGCACCGGTTGACGTATCAGGCGCCGCGCATTTGCCGCCATACGCGGCAAAGACACAGGGGTTTGCAACAGCGATCACCGCCTTGCGCCTCGAAGGTTTTGCGGCTTCCGTCACTGAACGGCTAGAGCGGCTCGAAACCATGCTAGAACCTTTTGCGACAGCTGGGCGGCTCGATGCGCCCGCGTCGCATGCGCTCTGGCGCGCAATCCGCGACGTGGCACCGCTCGCCAAACCGCGTGACAAAATCATCTGGAAGATTTCCGTGGCGCCGACCGCCGGACCCAAACTCGCTTCGGCAATCGGCAGCGCGCATGACATCGAGGCCATGTTCGATTGGTCGGGCGGCTTGGTCTGGATCGCGCTCGATCCTTGCGCGGATGCGGCGGCGGGACTTATCCGCCAAGCAATTGTGCAATGTGGCGGCGGCCATGCAACCTTGGTCCGCGCTCCCGCCGAAATACGCGCGGAAGTCCCTGTGTTCGAGCCGCAACCGGCGGCACTCGCCGCCCTGTCACGGCGGCTGAAAGCTGCGTTCGATCCTTATGGCATTTTGGAGCCGTGCCGCATGTGGACGGAATTTTAACGATGCAGACGCATTTTTCTGCCGAACAGCTTAAAGATCCGGCGACGGCGGAGGCTGAGAAAATTCTCCGCGCCTGCGTCCATTGCGGCTTTTGCACCGCGACCTGCCCGACCTTCGTGCTGCTCGGCGACGAACTCGATAGCCCGCGCGGGCGCATCTATCTCATTAAGGACATGCTCGAAAACAACCGGCCCGCCGATGCGCTGACCGTGAAACATATCGACCGCTGTCTTTCCTGCCTCGCTTGCATGACAACGTGCCCTTCGGGCGTCAACTATATGCATCTTGTCGATGGGGCGAGAAGCCATATCGAAAAGACTTTTCAAAGGCCGTTCGCGGACCGTTTGTTCAGGGCTCTACTTGGCGCCATTCTCCCTTACCCAAACCGCTTCCGCCTTGCCGTTGCTGCATCCCGCTTGGCCTCGCCTTTCGACTTTCTTTATCCTCGCTTTGGCCGGACCGGACGGCGTCTTGCCGCGATACTGCGCCTTGCACCAAAAAATATTGTATCGCGGCCGGTGTTGCCCCCCATCTCTCCCGCCGGGGCGGTCAAAGCCCGGGTGGCACTTCTCGGCGGCTGCGTGCAACAAGTCTTGCGGCCCGGCATCAATGAGGCTGCGATCCGCTTGCTGGCGAGGCTCGGGGTTGAAGTCGTGCCGGCCAAAGGCGAAGGCTGCTGCGGCGCGCTCCTGCATCATTTGGGCAAGGACGCGGGCGCTCTTGCCCAGGTGCGCCATAATGTCGATCTTTGGAGCGCGGAAATCGAGCGGCACGGACTCGATGCCATTCTGATCACGGCGTCAGGTTGCGGCACCATGATCAAGGATTATGGATTTTTGCTGCGCAACGATCCGGCCTATGCGGCAAAAGCGGCGCGGGTTTCCGCGCTAGCCAAGGATGTGACAGAATTTCTTGGGGCTCTCGATTTGCCGGAGCCGCTCAATCCGCAAGACGCGACACTCGCTTATCATTCCGCTTGCTCGATGCAGCATGGTCAACAGATCGATGCCTTGCCAAAGCAGCTCTTGACGCAAGCAGGCTTCAAGGTCCGCGATATTCCCGAAGGCCATTTGTGCTGCGGCTCGGCCGGCACCTATAATATTTTGGAGCCGGAGATTGCCTTGCGTCTGCGCGACCGCAAGATCGCCAACATCCTGGCAACCGCCTCGGATCTCATCGCCACCGGCAATATCGGCTGCATGGCCCAGATCGCGAGCGGAACTTCGATCCCGGTGCTCCACACGATCGAACTTCTCGACTTTGCATATGGAGGGATAAAACCCCAAGGACTCGACTCTCAAGCGTGAACCCTCAGGCCTGTTTCTCTTTCCTGGCCAGCGCTTGAGGAAACAAATACGCGTTCCAAAGAGGCGTCCCGCCGAGTGTTGCAACAAAAGCGCTGTGACGGGACAAATCATCAGGGCTGAGCCGGGACGGGAGCGGGTGCGGTCTTTGCGCAAGAAGGCTAGTCCCGCCGCTCCCGATGACACCGGCACCTTCCCCGAAGACAAGATGCGCCTGGCGCCCGCCGGTTAATTCGGCATAGACTTCGGCGAGAATTTCGGCATCGAGCAAGGCGCCATGTTTGGTCCGCCGCGAGGTATCGATCCCGTAGCGCACGCAAAGCGCGTCAAGACTGTTCGCCGCGCCCGGAAATTTGCGGCGCGCCAAAGCCAGCGTGTCAATCACGCGATCCCCCGCGATCGGCTCAAGATCGAGGAACGCTAGTTCCGCATTGAGAAACCGCAAATCGAATTCAGCATTATGCGCGATGATTTTGGCGTCGCCGGCGAAGGTCAGGAAATCGCCGGCAATTTTTGCAAAGACCGGCTTGCCAGCGAGAAACTCGGCCGAAAGCCCATGCACCCGGAAGGCTTCCTCGGGGATGTCGCGTTCGGGATCCATATAGACGTGGAAGGTCTCGCCGGTCGGAATCGCATTCAAAAGCTCGACGCAGCCGATCTCGATGATTCGATGCCCTTTGGCCGGGTCGAGCCCTGTTGTCTCCGTGTCGAGGATGATTTCCCGCATCTTACCTTCTTAGAACTTGCTCAGAACAGTCTCAAAACTTGTTTTTCGCGCCGGCGAGGGCCCGCAAAATCCCGCGCACTTGCCGCCCGGTCGCAGCCAAGTCGCCGCTGGTATCGATGATGAAATGCGCCCGCGCGCGTTTTTCCGCATCCCTCATCTGCCGCTCCAATATGACGGCAAGGTGCTCCGGCGTCATGCCCGGACGCTTGCTGACCCGCTCTTTTTGCACAGTTTCCGAAGCAGTCACCAGAACCACTGCATCGACGTCGCGGTCAAGGCCTGTCTCGAACAGCAAAGGGATATCAAGGACAACGATCTGTTCGCCCTTTTTCGCTGCCTCCGTCAGGAAGGCAGCGCGGCTCTCGGCAACCAGCGGATGCACGATCGCTTCGAGCCGCGCGAGCGCCGCCGGATCGTCGAGCACCTTGGCGCCAAGAAGGCCGCGGTCAACAACGCCGTCGCGCACGGTTCCGGGAAAAGCCGCCTCGATCGCGGCCGCCGCCGCGCCTGTATAGAGCGCATGGACCACGGCATCCGAGTCATGAACCACTATCCCCTCGGCGCGAAACGTTGCGGCGGTCGTCGACTTCCCCATGCCGATCGATCCGGTGAGGCCCAAAACGAACATCATGCAGCCGCCAAAATATCCGCCTCGACCAAGCCGCGCAGCTCCGCCGTGACACGCGGCTTTTTGCCAAACCAGCGCTCGAACCCAGGCACAGCTTGATGCAAAAGCATGCCGATGCCGGAAACGGCCCGAAGACCACGCGTTTTCGCGGCCTTTACTAGTGAGGTTTCGAGCGGAACATAGACGATATCGCTGACAATCGCATGCGGCGGCAAGGGTGTAAGATCGAGTGTCAGCGGCGGCTGGCCCCGCATACCAAGCGACGTCGTGTTGACGAGAAGCTGAGCGCTGGCCATTGCGTCCGGAAGATCCCCGAAATCCACAACCTCAACTGGCGTCCCGAAATCGGTGGCAAGTTTTTCCGCATTCTCCCTGGTCCGATTGACCAGAAAAATACGGGTCATTTTCCGCAATTGGAGGGCGTGAACAATGGCCCNNTTCTATCCACAAGGTATTCACAGCTTTGAGCCGTTCTGCGGCTGGAAGCTTCACGTCGCAGAGCCCGAATGCCGTTTGCTTATGCGGTAAGGTGACATTCGCGCCAACGAAACCATGCAAGTCGAGATTGCCCACAAAATCTGGAAAATCGGCTGGCGCGACCGCCGCCAATTCGTAAGACCCTGCAACCTTGAGGCTCTCCAGCCAAAAGCGGTGGATCAGCGGCGAGCGCGAATGCGCAACCGGCCAGCCGATGACACAAGCTCTTGGTTCGCTGTGCGGCAAAGACGTCACGAAAGAAGGCTTCCTTCCTCGCGCAGGAATTGCAAAAGCGGCAGAAGCGGGAGCCCTAGGATCGTCGTATGGTCGCCCTCGATCGCATCGAATAGATGAATGCCGAGACCCTCCAGCTGATAGGCTCCGGCGCTACTCAAAAGTGAATCCCCTGCTTGTGCCATATAGGTTTCGATGAATGCCGGGGAAAACTTCCGGCAGCTAAGCCGTGCCACGCAAACGGTTTCGAACAGAATGGTATTTTCGCGCGCGACACAACACCCCGAATAAAGCTCATGGGTCCTGCCGGACAAGGCTGCAAGTTGCGCCGCCGCTGCCGCCCGGTCCGCTGGTTTGCCAAGGACGCGGCCTTCGAGGCAAAGCGTCTGATCAGCGCCGATCACGAGCCGGCCCGGCCTTTGAGCGCCGGCTTGCAAAGCCTTGGCGCGCGAAAGATGCAACGCGACAGTGCGAGCCCCTGCCCCCGAGGCCAAAAGCGGAGCCTCGATCGCGCGTTCATCGATCGCCGCTGCACATGTTTCGAAAGGGATGCCGGCGGCTGCGAGGAGTCTCTGCCGGGCGGCGCTCTTTGACGCGAGAAGGAGCGGGGCCACGCCACGCCAAAGCTCAGTCATGAGGAGGCTATGAACTTCAGCTGGTGAACCTTGTAGAGATCGATGACCGCTGCCGCGGTTTCCTCAATCGAGCGGTGCGTCACATCGATCACCGGCCAGCCATGCAGGGCACATAGCTTGCGCGCCCTCTTGACTTCATCCGCGACCAGAAGCCGGTCGACATAAGGGGAATCCGTATTCGCATTCAAGGCAATAAGGCGGTTCTCGCGAATCTGGACGATCCGTTCCGGCGAAGCCAGGAGCCCGACAACGAGAGGTTTTCGTAATGCCAGGACCTGCTCCGGCAAGGGGACATCCGGCACCAAAGGAATGTTTGCTGTTTTGATGCCTCGATTGGCGAGATAAATACTCGTCGGCGTTTTCGAGGACCGGCTCACGCCCAACAAAACCACGTCAGCCGCTTCAAAATTTTCGGTTTGCTGCCCGTCGTCATGCATCATCGTGAAGTTCAAGGCTTCAATGCGCCTGAAATAATCCGCGTTGAGCATGTGCTGGGCACCCGGGCGTTGCCGCGTCGACGTTCCAATGTAGGACTGAAACAAGTCCAAAATCGGCTGCAAAACCGAAAGGCAGGGCACGCCCATCTCTTTACAGGCCACTTCGAGGTCCCTGGCCAACTCCTGATCAACCAAAGTAAACAAAACGATTCCTGGCGCCAACTCGATTTCCGCGATCGCTCTATGGAGTAGCCCCTTGCTGCGCACGAGGGGGTAAACATGCTCGATCGACGACACACCTTCATATTGCGCCGCGGCAGCGCGACTTGCCGCGATCAGGGTCTCCCCTGTCGAGTCGGAAACAAGATGCAGATGGAAGAAGTGCCGCCCCACGATTTTCGGTACCTCGCCGGGGTTTCGCCGCAACCATGATCGCTCTAAATCGAAGCGCTCATAGTCCCTATCTGTTTGTTTTGTCGCATGATCTTAACCCAAAAGTCTGCAACTTTTTGGATCATGCTCTCACTTCAAGGGACAGAAGGGGAGAAAAGTGAATAACCGGTGCCCCGCCCCGCCATCAACCATTTTATGGGAAAAACGAAGAAGATTCGTCCACCGGCATTGATGGCTTAGTAATAAAATGGCAACCACTGTGAATGGAGGGGATAGCGACCTTTCCTTTGAATTCAATTCCCGCCAACTTGGCTATCCTCTTTCAACAATTAACGAAAAGTTAACGCGCCTCTTGCTGAGGCGGCGTTGTTCATAAAGAGGATAAGCAGGAAACCCGAAGCTAGCTTGTGTGGAGCGGCGAATAAGCCTAATTCGCTTGCTAATCAGACTAAGACCTATTTAAGAAAGATTCTTAGATTTTATAGAGGGTTTTGGATTTGGAAGGCCTGGCACATGTCCAAACAAAACCCTTCCTTAAAGTCTTTGACGGCGAGGCCTGTATTCCGCCGCCTGTCTGGCTGATGCGGCAAGCTGGCCGTTATCTGCCGGAATATCAGGCCATCCGCGCCACAGCTCCTTCTTTCCTCGATTTTTGCTACACACCAGCACTCGCGGCGGAAGCAACACTGCAACCTGTGCGGCGCTTCGGATTCGATGCGGCAATTCTGTTCAGCGATATTCTGGTTGTTCCGGACGCGCTTGGCCAAAAAGTCAGTTTTGAGCCAAGCGAAGGGCCGAAACTCGATCCTCTTGTGACACCCGAGGCTTTCGGCAAGCTGAACGAAAAGATCGACCGCAATCGGCTTTCCCCGGTTTTCGAGACAATCGAGCGGGTCAAACAAAACCTGCCGGGTGAAACCGCTCTGATCGGCTTTTGCGGCGCTCCTTGGACAGTTGCTTGCTATATGATCGCCGGCAAAAGCACGCCTGACCAAGCGGCAGCACGTCTTTTTGCCTATAGTCACCGCGATCTGTTTCAACGCCTCATCGACCGGCTTGTCCAAGCGTCGATCGATTATCTTTCCTGGCAGATTGATGCTGGTGTCGAGGCTGTGCAAATCTTCGACACTTGGGCGGGGGTCCTGCCTTTCGCCGAGTTTGAGCGTTGGTGTACGGCTCCGGTCGCGGCAATCATTGCCGGGCTACGCCTTCGCCATAAGGATGCCCGCGTCATCGGCTTTCCGAAAGGAGCGGGGCAGCATTTAAAAGATTATGTGGCGAGCACACGCGTCGATGCGCTTTCGCTCGACAGCACGATTGATCCGCAATGGGCCGCGAAAACCTTCGATCGGGGGTTGGTGTTGCAAGGCAATCTCGATCCCCTGGCACTTGCCGCCGGCGGCGCCGCGCTGGAAACGGGGATGCACGGAATTCTTTCGGCTTTTCGCGGAAGGCCGCATATTTTTAATCTTGGCCACGGCATTCTGCCCCAGACCCCGGTGCATCATGTCACGCTTATGCTTGATTTGCTTCGCCGAGGCGCGACTGAATGAGCAATGCCTATCTCTGGATCAAGGTTCTCCATATCCTGGCGGTAATCTCCTGGATGGCTGGGATGCTCTATCTGCCGCGTCTCTTTGTGTATCATGCCGAAGCGCCGCGGGGCTCAGCGCAAGCGCTGACTTTCGCCGTGATGGAACGCAGGCTCATGCGGGCAATCATGCTGCCCGCCGTGCTCGTGACTTGGGCAAGCGGCCTTACCCTTGCGATAGAGGCCGGTTTTCTGCATGAGGGCTGGTTCCATGCAAAATTTACTCTTGTGATTGGTCTCAGCGCGTTGCATGGATATTTCGCGAAGGTTCGGAAGGATTTGGCGGAAGAGACAAACCGGCATGACCCACGTTTTTTCCGGATTGTGAATGAGGTTCCCACAATTCTAATGGCTGGAATCGTTTTTCTCGTCGTTTTCAAACCATTTTGATTATAAAAAAACTCGTTATAAAATCATTTGGCTTGTCAAAATCATCAAATCGATCTATTTATATGACATCCCCTCGCATGAACTCATATAGTTCTGGTGCTGCTCGCGCGCCGCGTTAAGAGCGTCTGCACCGGTCTTGCCGGACCGGATTGCGCCATTCCCTTTCTCTTTCGCGCGGCCAGATTTGTGCTGCCCTTCCAAGGACTTCATCCCAATGCAGGAAATCAAACTGCAGGACTTGAAGCTTAAGTCGCCGACCGAACTGCTTGCCTTCGCGGAAGAACACGAAGTCGAGAACGCTTCGATCATGCGCAAACAAGAGCTCATGTTTGCAATTCTCAAGCAATTGGCAAGCCGAGAGATCGAGATTGTCGGTGCGGGTGTCATCGAGGTCTTGCAGGACGGCTTCGGTTTCTTGCGATCCCCCGACGCGAATTACTTGGCTGGACCCGACGACATTTATGTCTCGCCTTCCCAGATTCGCCGTTTCGGCTTGCGCACCGGCGACACCGTGGAAGGCTTGATCCGCAGCCCCAAGGAAGGCGAGCGTTATTTCGCGCTGCTTAAGGTTAATACGATCAATTTCGAGGACCCGGAAAAAATCCGGCATAAGGTTCATTTCGACAATCTGACGCCGCTTTATCCCGACGAGAGGTTAAAGCTCGAGGTGGCGGATCCGACCAAAAAAGATCTCTCCGCGCGCGTTATTGATATTGTGGCGCCGATCGGCAAGGGCCAGCGCGCCTTGATCGTCGCGCCGCCGCGCACCGGCAAGACGGTGCTGTTGCAAAATATCGCGCAATCGGTCACCGCCAATCATCCAGAATGCTATCTGATCGTGTTGTTGATCGACGAGCGGCCGGAAGAAGTCACCGATATGCAGAGATCGGTCAGCGGCGAGGTGGTCTCGTCAACCTTTGACGAGCCTGCCGTGCGCCATGTCCAGGTCGCGGAAATGGTTATCGAGAAGGCCAAGCGTCTTGTCGAACATGGCCGCGATGTCGTGATTCTTCTCGACTCCATCACAAGGCTCGGCCGTGCCTACAATACGGTTGTTCCTTCCTCCGGCAAGGTGCTGACCGGCGGCGTCGACGCCAATGCCTTGCAGCGGCCAAAACGGTTCTTTGGCGCTGCGCGCAATATCGAGGAGGGTGGTTCGCTGACGATTATCGCGACCGCGCTCATCGATACCGGTTCACGCATGGACGAAGTGATCTTCGAGGAATTCAAGGGCACCGGCAACTCGGAAATTATTCTTGACCGGAAGGTCGCCGATAAGCGGACCTTCCCATCGATCGACATCACTCGCTCGGGCACCCGCAAGGAAGAATTACTGGTGCCGCCGGACATCTTGAAGAAAATGTATGTGCTGCGCCGAATCCTCAACCCAATGGGCACGGTCGATGCCATCGAATTCCTGCTTGGAAAATTGCGGGAAACGCCGAAGGGCAATGCGACCTTCTTCGAATCCATGAATACGTGATCAGACCACGCTGCGCCGCGCGGAATTCACATAGGGCAAGTTTTCCGAGGCTGGTTTGTTGTGCAAGCGGCGTTCCCAATCGAGTGCCTGGGCCACGATTGTCGCAAGATCATTGTACCTCGGCGTCCAGCTGAGTGCAGATTTAATGCGCTCGGCGCTCGCGACGAGCGAGGCAGGATCGCCAGCGCGGCGGCCGGAAATGTGCACATTGAAATCGACGCCGGACACTTGTTTCACGACATCGACGACTTCGAATACTGAGAAGCCCTTGCCATAGCCGCAATTGCAAATAAGGCTCTCGCCGCCGTTACGGAGGTAATCGAGCGCCAGGAGATGCCCGTCGACGAGATCCGTGACCTGGATATAGTCGCGGATACAGGTTCCGTCCCTGGTCGGGTAATCGGCGCCATAGACTTCGAGACCAGGGCGGAAACCAAGCGCTGCCTGCACCGCGACTTTGATGAGATGGGTTGCTTTCGGCGTCGATTGACCGAGACGTCCCTTGGGGTCAGCGCCGGCGACGTTGAAATACCGCAATACCACATAATTGAGCCCGTGCGCCCTGCCGGTATCTTGCAGCATCCATTCGGTCATCAATTTAGAGCGCCCATAAGGATTTATCGGCGCAGGCGGAAGCGATTCGCTGATGGGACTTTGTTCGGGTTCGCCATAGACCGCAGCAGTCGAGGAGAATATAAAATGCTTGATCTTATGGCGCACCGCGCATTCAAGCAGGTTGCGCGCTTTTGAGGTGTTGTTGAGATAATAGCGCAAGGGATCGGCGACCGATTCAGGCACCACGATCTTGGCTGCAAAATGCGCGATGGCGTCGATTTTATGCTCGCTGAGAATGTTATCCAGGAGTGCCACATCGCCAAAATCACCGACAATGAGTTTCGCTGGGTGCTGCACAGCGGAACGAAAGCCGGTCGACAAATCATCGAGAACGACAACCTTTTCGCCGGCGTCGAGAAGTGCCAGCACCATATGGCCGCCGATATAGCCCGCACCTCCAGTTACCAGAACCGCCATGCTGTCACTCCGGAATGGAACCCACTTCACGAGCCTAAAACATGATCGCTTCAGTTTGACTCGCTCACGATCTCAGTCTCTTTGTTTTGTCGTATGATTTCATCTAAATAATCTGCAACTTTTCAGGATCCTGTGCTCTAGCGCACCTTAGTGGAAAGAACTCTGACATAATTTATTCATGCGGCGCTTCAATGCGACGGCATAGCCGTCCAATCGCATGGGTTTCCACCTAAACGTGTCGGCGCCTTAGAGGAAAGGCGCCGGTGGGTAGCGCGGCATTACCAAATTTTCATCTTCGTTCAACCCTGAATAATTCACCTTTAAAGAAAGAAAATGACATCGACGTTAACGTACGTCTCTCGTGACCATTCGTAACAGCCGCCTCTGCAATCATGAACTCCAATAGGAATAACGAATTCTATTGATGTATTTTTTTGACTTTATCAAAACAACCGGCAAACTTTCAGGCTCCTCCTGCTTTGCAGCGGGGCATAATGTTGTTTGGAAGAGGATAGATCCGAATGCGAATTGATGAAAGATGATAAAAATGGAGAAATGGCTATCATTTATTCGGCCGAACCATGACCGCGACTATTCGCCGCTCTAAGAGAGGTGTGTATCTGGCCGAAATCGCCAGCAATGCCATCGGCGGCACGCGCGGAATGCTGAAACGGTCCGTTGCTCGAGCAGGATCACAAAAAGTTGCGGACTTTTTCGATGAGCACATGCGCCAACTCTTTGATCTCGAGCGAGTCCTTATCGATCACGTGAGTCCATATGGAGGGCAAGCGCTCTAATGGCACCGTCAGTGCAAAAGATATTGTTCGCTAATCGTTTCACCGAGCCGGTCATTGTCCTCGACAAAGGCGGTGATGAATTCGTGCAGGCCAATCTTGAAAATTTCATTCGTCGTCGCGTGTTCGAGACGTGCTAGCACGTCACGCGCCTGGGTTTGCGAGGGGCCCACGCGGCCGTATGCATCGCCAATCGCGTCGAGGAAACGGACGATATTGTCGTAGCAGGCGATCAAGGAGCGCGGCATTTCTTTCTTTAGGATAAGGAGGTCGGCGATGAGCCAGGGTTTCACGCTCTCGCGATAGACCCAATGGTAGGCGGTCAGCGACGAGACCGCGCGCAGGATCGCGGTCCATTGGAAATAATCGACCGATCCGCCGACTGCTTCATGTTCCGGCAAAAGCACGTGATATTTCACGTCGAGGATGCGGGCGGTGTTATCCGCCCGCTCGATATAAAGGCCGGCCCGCGAGAACCAATAGGCATCGTTGCGCAACATGGTGCGGTCGACCGAGCCGTCGTAGTCGAGCGAAGTCTTTTTCACGAATTCGAAGAAACGCGAGAGTTCTTCGCGATCGTAGCGGCTGGAACCATTATTGCTCGTCTCAAAGCGCCCGAGTTCGATCCAGGCGCCATTGATCGCTTCCCACATTTCGGCGGTCAGCGCGGTGCGTACCGCCCGCGCATTGGCCCTTGCGAATTTGATGCAATTGCGGATCGAGGAAGGATTGTCTGGCGCGAAGGCTAGGTAATCGACGACGCTGGCTTCCTCCGCGGCGCCGCGTGTCGCGCGAAAACCCTGTGCCGCGCCCGACGATTCAAGCGCGCTTTCCCATTCGGTGCCGGTCCCGGAATAGCTCGTGGGCAAGGTGGCGAGGCGTTGTGCCGCCTTGATGATACGGGCGAGAAAATCGGCGCGCTCCACATAGCGCGCGAGCCAATAGAGGTTGTCCGCCGTGCGGGAAAGCATCAAACGCCTCTAAAGCACGATTAAGCGAAAGGGACCACCGGTTGCGCGTTGAAGATCTTGCGGCAACGGAGACATCGGATCAAGGGACGCCGGCGGCGACCCAGCCTGACTCTCCAACGGACCGGCTTTGCGGGAAGCGATACGCGGATTCGTCATAACGTCTTTCTCAAATCGGGAGTTTCAAGCAGACGACGGTAAATCCGAAGGGAAGATTCAATGATCACTTTCCGCAACCAGCGGTGAAAAAGCAAGTCCGGGTGTGCAGCGTTTCAAAATCATATCATGTGGTTTTGGCCTCGCGGTGCCGGAATTTCGTCAAAGATCGAATCCTCGACGATCCAGGTGTCCTTGGTGCCGCCGCCCTGGCTCGAATTCACCACGAGCGATTTTTCCTTCAAAGCGACCCTTGTCAATCCGCCTGGCACGACCCGCATGCCGTTCGCGCCGATGAGAACGAAGGGCCGCAAATCGACATGACGCGGAGCGATACCAGCGTCGCAAAGCGTAGGCGTCGTCGAGAGCGCGAGCGTCGGCTGGGCGATGAAATTGTCCGGATCGTGGGCAAGTTTCGCCGCGAAAACCTCGCGTTCGGCAACTGACGCATGCGGCCCGACAAGCATGCCGTACCCGCCCGAACCATTGACTTCCTTCACGACGAGCTCGGAAAGATGCGCTTGCACATAGCGCAATGCGCTGGGCTCGCGGCAGCGCCAGGTCGGCACATTGTTCAGAAGAGCCCTTTCGCCAAGATAAAAATCGATGATCTCGGGCACATAGGTATAGATCGCCTTGTCATCGGCGATGCCGGTGCCGACGGCATTGGTAATCGTCACATTGCCCGCCCGGTAGGCGTCCATCAAGCCGGCGACTCCGATGATCGAATCCGCTCTGAACACCTGCGGATCGAGGAAACTGTCGTCGATCCGCCGGTAGATGACATCGACCCTTTTCTCTCCCTGCGTGGTGCGCATATAGACGATGCGGTCTTCGACAAGGAGATCGCTGCCCTCGACCAGCTCGACACCAAGCTTATCCGCCAGGAAGGAATGCTCGTAATAGGCGGAATTGAACCGGCCCGGCGTCAACACCACAATGGTTGGCTCGGCCGTGGCTGCTGGCGGCGCCAGCGAACGCAAAGCGGCGAGAAGGACATCGGGATAATTCTCGACTGGGGCGACGCGATGGTCGGCGAAAAGATCCGGCGCGACGCGCATCATGACCTCGCGATTCTCCAGCATATAGGAGACGCCGGAAGGAGTGCGCACATTGTCTTCGAGCACGTAGAAATCGTCCTCGCCGGTGCGGACGACATCGATGCCGGCGATATGAACGTAAATATCGTGCGGAACCCGCCAGCCAACCATTTCCGGCCGGAATTCGGCATTGCGCGACACAAGATCGGCCGGGATGCGCCCTGCCTTAACAATCTCCTGGGCGCCATAGATGTCGGCAAGGAACAAGTTCAGAGCTTTCACCCTTTGCATGAGGCCCGCCTCGAGGCGGGTCCATTCCGAGCGTAACATCATGCGTGGAATGATATCGAAAGGGATTAACCGCTCGGTTCCATCTCCCTCGCCATAGACCGCGAAGGTGATGCCAATCCGGCGGAACAAAAGCTCGGCTTGCGCGCGGCGCGCGGCAAGCAGCCCGGCCGGTGTCGCAGCGAGCCAGCTCGCGATCTTGCCGTAGACGGGCCGGATCGCGCCGTCCGCCAGGGTCATTTCATCGAAACAAGATACCTCGGGCAATTGTCCGCACTCCCTTTCAGCCGAGGAATTTGTGGCCGCATGGCTTTGTCCGGAAATTTGCTCTTGCATGGGCCAAGCGAATATTCGGGAATTTCTATCTCTTTTAGGTTTGCTGACAGAACCTATTCAAAAATCTACAACGATTTAGGTCGTGCTTAAGCGGCCGAGGGTACGAGGCAACGAGCACCGCCCCTTTTGCGGGGTGCGTCCGCGATGACTGGCGCGCAACAATCTTAGAAGCACATACTATGCCAGATCGCGGCGGGAATGTCAGGAATTCCGAAGGGCGGGCTCGATTCCCATTGGCGCTCTTGCGGGAGATCGCAACGCACCATTCATCGCACGGCGGCGGCGCCAAGCCAGATCGCGGTTTCGGGATAGGAAAGAAGGCCGGCGCCGGCGAGCGCGATGCCATAAGGAATGCCGGTGCTGGGCTCGTGCAGACGCGCGACCCATTGGCGTGCCAAGAGAACACCCGGCAAAGGCCATTTTCGAATCCCGATGATCAAGAGAGTGAGCAGACCGCCGAGAACGCTGGCGGAAAGCGCGTAATCTCCAACATGATCNNGCGCGAACATGCCGAAGGTCAGGACAAGCATCGCCGCGCCGCAGGCGAGATGCCACAAGATCTCCGCCGGGGAAAGGCCGCAGGCGAAGGCCATGACAATGAAGAGGAAAGCGAGCGTGATTGAGACGCAATTCGAAATTGTCATCGTCAACACGTCGGAAACGGCGGCAAAGACCATCAGGGCCGGAAAAAACAAAAGCGTTGCGGCTTCAAGCATGATCTTTCGAGGTCCATCCCTGCGCCAAACGAAATAATTTTAGGGTGCCAAATGCATCAACATCAAAGGCGGGCAGCCTGGCGGTTTGGCTCATCGCAAGAGGTGGCGTCGTGTGGCGGACAAGTGCCTCGAGGAGAAAACCGATAGGGGCGTTCCCAATAGATTGAAATTTCCGGCATTAAGCTTACGCAAGGCTAGCGCTCTCAGCTGAAATCTCCGGTGATGGACGTGAATTTGGCCGCGAGACGCGTGCCAAGCAAACCCTCGGCAACAATGATGACGAGCACGATCATGCTGGCGACGAGGGCGTATTCGATGGCCGTAACGCCAGTTTTGTCGCTAATAAAGCGATGCAACAAATGACGCACGGTTCACTCCTAATTTGCGCCCCGCTGAGCGCCCATTTTTGGCGGCTGCCAAAATCCAGGCGCCAGACGGGTGGCGAGGTTGCTGTCAGGTCAAACTGCCGGCAACCTGGGTGAATACGGTTGTCAAATTGGTGCCGAGCGTGGACACCGCAGCGATGGTGGCGACGGCGATCAGACTGGCGATGAGACCATATTCGATGGCCGTGACGCCAGATATGTCGCCGATAAATCGGTGCAACAAAGGACGCATGGTTCTCTCCTTGTTTTAGGAGTCCCGCCGGCCAAACGCCCGTTTTTGGCTTCCGCCAAAATCCAGACGCCAGCCAGGCGGCGCAGGTGTTGTCAGGTCAAACTGCCGGAGACCTGAGTGAATACGGTTTTGAGATTGGTGCCGAGTGTGGACACCGCTGTGATGATGGCAACGGCGACCAGACTGGCGATGAGACCATAT
>PLUZ01000309.1:0-4309 GCA_003162995.1 Methylocapsa sp.
CTAACGACATTTGAAATAGCTTCCTGGGCTAACCGAGTTGCGCCGACTCCCCCCATGTCCCGAGCGCGACCCGCAACTTGCAATGGAAGCCGCTTGCATACATGACAACGGCACGTTCATCATTGCTATGCGCCAACTGTATCCACCTCCGCTAGCTTCCGATCGAGCGAAGCCATGCTAACCTTGCGCTGGCAGCGAAGCAAGCTGATTGCCTTGGTGCATCGGTGCTCAGATGCCCATTTGACCATACCGGCCACAAGCCGCTCCTGCGGGTGGATTACATCGCTAGTTGAAGCTTTGTCCCGTTTCCGCGTCCACGATACCCGCTCCCCTAGTCGGCCCCGTCATTGATTNNGTCACGAGAAATCGAGCGGTTGATTATGTCTGCTGATTGCGCAAGCTGAATCATCAACATTAAATTTCCAAGCTATATAACCGGCCTCCACATTCGGATCGATGCCATGTTCTCTTAAGAACCTGTAGAAAGCACCGCAGGCGAGGTCTGTCGAGCGCGCGTGCCTGGCGGTGATGTCTCCAATTAAGGCAATCTTGTTTCCGTATCGCTGGCGCACCTGCGCGCTCAAGAGGAAATCGACTGCCCAGCCACTGATCCCCTCCTTGAATACCCAGCCAAGCTCCTTGAGCACCCGGCACGAGACGGCCGGCATCATAATCTCCACTGAGGTCAGCGCACAAACCGCGCTACCTTCTGGCGGGTGTTTGACAATGTCGAAATAACAATCCGAGTCTGCCGTCAAGGACGCTTGGGCGAGATCGAGTTTGTATTTCTTCATTGTTTGAAATAGCCGCATGACGCCCGCACGATCGATCTCGATATCATCGTCCAAAAAAAGAACAGCCTCATATCTTTCGAAAAGCTGGGGCAGCTCTTCGAGAATTTTTCGAATCGCGGTGGTTTTCGTCCCCTTTTGAAGGAGGACATAGTCAGCTGTGGGTGGCCAGTCTTCCGCCCCATCATAATAATTCAGCATCAAATCAAAGCCGCGAGGCTCGTCCAATAACTCTGACCGGTAGTCTTTAGAAACCTGCACAAAAACAAGAAATGGGGATCTAGGTTCAGTGAGCTCGCGTTCTACGCGCAAGGCTATGCTCTCATAGAATTTGTCTTGGCGATTGCGCAGCTCTTGCGCATTTAGCGGAACGGACTCTGGTTCGCGTGTCAAAGCTTCATAGAGAACAATTCTTATATCAGGATGGCCGCGGCCAGCCGTGTGAATAAAGAAGTCGATGTCGAAATGCGGCGCCGGATGTCTCCCTTCAAACATGCCTTTGTGCCAAAAATGGAGAAAAGGGTGGCTGAAATCTTCGTGCCAATCAGGATTTTGGCTACAATACCATTGATGGTCAAAATTCTCTGATGGTGGAGGCGTCGCGGGTGAATTCGACCTCAAATACTCCGCAAAAGCCGACGATTTCCTATCTCGTGCTCGTGAGCTGCCGTAATATTGCGGATCAAAAAAGGCATTCGGTGGATATCCTCTATGCTCTCCTATCAATAGATAATGAAGTAAAGCGATCCAATCGAAAATTAACTCGTTCACATAAGCTTTCTTATAAGAATATGCTTGGAATACCCCATACTTCGTGACATCAACGTAGTCGTTTGTTATTTGTATCGGAAACATAAACAACGACGATAATAGTTCAGAATATGAGATTCTATGACTTATCCTTTGCTGGAGTCCGCCCATCCCTTGGTTTCCCTCTCTCAGAATCGAAGATGTTTCTCCCAACAACCAGAGCCATCACGATCACTTCGCCTCAGCTTGCGCTCCTTACCCCGACAACACGACGCGCTGTCTTTAACCTGAATAATGCAGCGCAGGTTGGTGTGGCGCAAGGCTCTCATTTATCATAGGATTCGGTTATCGTCGCCACTCCACGCCAGTTCCGCGAGACCCCACCCGCCGCGATCGATCTTATGCTGCCGCTGCCCAGCCTGTCACCTGTCACCGGCAAAACCGTCGTAAATGCGACGGTGGTCTGTTGTGGCATTGTTGCGGGGATGTTCGTGAGTGAGGATTGCCCGCGCAACGAATATCAGGCGACGCGCACACAGATTGGACGTCCGCGTTCCAACATTCGGTGAAGCGCCTTGGCTGCAATTTTGACCTCATACACGCGGCGTACATCTTCACGTGAACGCAATGTGTCCCCAAACTAGACAGCCAGACTGCCGCGATTACGGATCGCGGCGTCATAGTCCCGCCAATTGGTCAGCCAGTGCCTTTGCCGGGGAATGTGACGGCGTCCCGTTAAATGATGTTTGAAAGGCACGATAAAGTCTAACTTGCTCTGCACGTCCGGAGAAATTTGGCAGATGCGTGCAACAAAGCCACATCGCGAGACAAACAATCGTCGATACGCTATACGCTGCGGGTGCTTCACTCGGATTTGACGCTCCCGCTCACCCTCATGTTCCTAATCAAGTTTTGAAGGCGCTTGGCCCATCTCTCGCGGGTCCAGCGCCAGTTTTGGGCCTGAGTTTTTAAATGCCGTAAAACCCATGCCGCCGCATCCTCCGCAAAAGTCGGCGGCGGCTTCGCGAGCGACTCGGCCGGTATTCCGACGTGGGGGAACGAATCGAATTTTGTCCGGCCGTACTTGGCGTTGATCGTCGCCTCAAGAAAGCGCTTACCATACCTCCGGCAAGGCTCGAGATGGCAGCCTTCGGCCCATTCATTCCAAGCGTTGATGAATACGAAGCGATCCCGCCCGGGATATTCCTCGCGCGTCCGCCTAATCGATTCTGATAGCCAATATTCGTAGTTTTCCGGCGTACCATTAAGGCAAATAAGAGCGCGGCGGCCCCTGCGAGCCGTGTTGTCCCATGACGGAACGACAGTCCGGAATACATTGTGCGCCCCATTTTTTTGAGCCAAATAGAGGTTGGCCATCTCCTTATAATCGAAGATGCGACCCTCGAACCCCTCCTCTACCTTCATCTCGCGGCTCAGATTGTCAGCGACGTCATTGTTGGGCGGAAAATGCACGCCGCTGTCGAAGCCGAACTGCTTATAATCCCAATTGCCATGCGTTAGCGCGCAGCATAGATGGATTTTTGAAATTCCGGCGCGGGAGCAGTAGTCTTTCCAAGTTTGCACCGTCCGCTTCGCATCCGGAAGATGCTGGGGCTGATAGACGATCAGAAAAGGCGCGCCGTCCAACTGGATGTAACGTGGATCGCGAAAGAAGGGGACCAAATCTTTGATGAATTCAAGATCGTCCTCCGGCCGGTATTTTTGAGCGATCAGGATCTGGTCCGCTAAGCCATCCCACCGACGGGTCCAATTCTCATTGGCCCAACACAGGCAGAAGGGCATGTCGCTTTGGGGGTCCGCCAGCATGTCGTCCACCGGCGCGTTGAGTATGCGCTTTCCGGAAAACCAGTAGTAGTGGTAGCAAAACCCATCGATGCCGTACTCTTTCGCCATCTCTATCTGGTCGTGGCGGGATTGGCGCAGACGCAGGTCATAGAATCCGAGGTCGGCCGGCAGGTGCGGCTGATAGTGTCCGGGAAATTGGGGAACGGCTTTTGTGGCGTTCGTCCATTCGGTAAATCCGCGACCCCACCATTCATCATTCTCGGGTATCGGGTGAAATTGCGGAAGAAAAAAAGCGATCAATTTGACCCGAGCAGCGTCGCCCTCGAATGCCATGGAAAATTTCGACATAATCGCTCCGCTTCGTCCGATACCAACTCAAACCAGATGAAATGCTGTCATGAAATCCCAAGTCCGTTGCTGAGCAGACGCAGTTATTTGCTTCCTGCGCCAGTCACTAGACGAATCAGGTTTTTGAATGAAAACTTCTTGGTTCCGCCCTCCGGATCCATCGGCGTGGGATCAGCAAAACCATAATTCACGTTGCTTGAGGCCCGCAATGCTTCACGTCTGGCTGCACCGTCTCTGGCTACGGACGCGATCTCAAATCCCGCCGACATAGCGCTATAGGCTAGCGCCCGCTCGACGGCGTGAGCCATTGTCCCATCGAGTTGGGATAATTCAGGCTCAAATTCGTCGGGTCTCAATCCAAGAGCAAGAATTGGCTTCAATGCGTCGCTGCGCGCAACAAACATCGTACCAGCAATAAATCTATCATGATTGGGGTCAATATTCTCAATCCCCATTCTGCTTGCCAGCCAATTCACGTTTTTCCTGTTCTCGCCATAATACATTCCCATCGAAATAACATGATCTTGTGGCCCGACAAGCCCGATATTGGCGGCCGCGCACATTTGGCGCAATATCCAGTCAAGCTGCTCGGGCCTCCCGAGACACGAGCACAT